>JACOTA010000073.1 GCA_016178585.1 Nitrospirota bacterium | reverse complement strand
ATTTAACCTCAAGGCGAAACTGACCATGAGAAAAGCATACGGTTTTCGGTCGGTAGAAAACCTACAAATCGCCTTATATCATACACTTGGTAATCTGCCAGAACCGGAAACAACCCACAAATTCTGCTGAGGAGCCATCTTTTTAATGTCAGGCGTATCCAAAATGCAAAATTTTTCCGGAACGGCCCAATTCATGGCGTCAAAGGGAATGCCGGCCACTGAGTTTCTCCTCGTTCTGGCTATCCTCATTGAAGTTTTAGGAGGGCTTGCTATTATTATAGGATATCAAACAAAATGGGCTGCGGGGGCTCTTTTTCTCTTTATGATTCCAGCCACGCTTATTTTTCATACCAACTTTTCCGACCCGAATCAGATGATTCATTTTCTTAAAAATATCTCCATGATGGGAGGTCTTCTTTATATTGCGGCCTCAGGGGCCGGTCCGCTGAGCCTGGACGCAAAACGACAGGGTTAAAAGAAGCCTGTTTAACGAATCAAACGCCTCCGGCCAGGGGCCGGATTGTTATTCGTCCCCTCCTGGGGTATCGTCGGGGGCTGAATAATCCTCCCGTGTGCCGGAGGGGGTACAGGTCGAACGGGAACGTTCTGCGGGTTAGGGAAAAACCGTCTCTGTTCGTGATCAGGCCGAACCCGGCGGATGGGGGGCGGACGTACAGGGATAAACGTTTTAGAATCTATGTTCCGGAAAAACCGGTCTCTTCTAATAAAGGTCACCGATCGGGGAACTCTCCTCGCGTTAAAAGGGAGGGTGTAAACTCTTTGTCGTTCATCAAGGGGAATGTAGGCTTCTCCCGGAGCCAAAGGAGCCCATCCGACCTGATTAGACTGCCAAATCCAGCGGACTACCCCGGGGGTCCAGACCTCCACCGGCGGACCTGGCATCCACGCCCATCCTTCAAGATCCAGCCATACCCATCTTCCATAATGAAACGGCCTCCAGCCCCACACTTCAGTGGAGGCCCAAACCCAGCCGTAAAAAGGGTTCCAGATCCAGTGTCCATATCGGAAGGGAACCCAATGTTCATCGACGTTCGGCAACCAGACTTTTCCATAGTCATCGTTTAAAATCCAACGGCCGTAAGATTCAAAATCCTTGTACCCCAGGCTTTCAGGGGAAGTTTGGTCCAAATTCATTTCCCGGGCCAGGATTTCATCCCGGTCATTCCCCTCGTAACGCCCATGATTTTCTTCTTCCAGATCCATTAAATCGTGGGCAAACCCCGATTTCGAAAAAGGAACCAGAAGAAACCACAAGAACAAGATTTTAAAAAAAATTTTCAATTCGACCACTCCTTCCCATGATTTAAAGTTGCGGGAAAAAACCCAATTGGCCCGCGGTTTGATCATAGAAACTAATATAAACCGCTCCGTTGACGGGATTCACTTTAATCGATGGATATAAACCGGCATCGGGCGACGAAGAGCCAAAGTAAATCGGCCAGGAAAGACTCCACCCCAGATTAGAACGCTGACCCAATTTAAGGGTGAAAAGCGTGGCATCATAGTAGGCAATGTAGGGATTTCCCCCGGCGTCCAGGGTTAAAGCGGCAAATTGTCCGACGTCATGGCCGTTTCCCGGATCGGCTACTTCGATGGTCCATACCGGAGGGGTGGTAAACGGAGGAAACGAGCTTTTCGCATACTTTAACACATGGAGGGCCATATCATAGTAGGCCAAATGTATTTTCCCCGTCGCGCGATCTACCGCCACGGAATTAAAAATCCCGGTTCCAATCGCAGGATCGACAAAGAAGGTATAGAAATTAGACGTCGTGTTGTCCCAGGCGGCAACTTTGTTATCCTGGTGTCCCGCGTCATAATAGGCAATCCGGTATTCCTGGGTTATTGGATCCAGCGCCAGGGAACAATATTGACCGACGTTTCCAGAATCGATTGTTCCGGAGGAAAAATTAAAGGGGGGACCCGTAGCCGCCGATTCCGCAAGCTTTAAACTCCCTTGCGTCGCGTCATAATAGGCAACCGCCGGACGTCCCGAGGCGTCAAAAACCAAAGAAGAAAACTGCCCCACATCATGTCCAAATCCTGGGTCAACCACTTCCAGAAACCATTGTGTTCCGGTCCATGAGGCGAATAACAGGCGGTGGTTGGTTTGATCATAATAGCTGATCCGGGGAGACCCTGTCACCGGATCGAGAGCGAGGGAATTATCGATCCCGACCCCGGCAACGCCTCCCAAATCGACAAATTCGTCATTCCAAACCCGGCGACTTGAATCAAACCAGGTATATTTTAAAGCGCCGTTGGTGCTGTCGTAAAAACTAATATGGGCCTGACCTGACTGATCGACCGCCAGGGAAGTATAAAGCCCTTCAATAGCCCCGGAGCCCATCGGCGCCGTACCAAAACGATTAGCCGCCACAACGTCAATTTGGCCGCAATGGGTCATCCCCAGCGCAGACAAAAGGAGGACAAACCGCATCATTTTCTTTTTTCGGATCATTTTTTATCGCCTATGCCCAAATTTCTTTCCATATCCCGATGCTCTTCAGGTTTCATGTTTTCAAAACGCCTGTAGTTTTCTCTTAGCCGTTCCCTTTCTTCAGGAGAGGCCTGTTTAAACTGCAAATATTTTTCCTTTAACCGCATTTTCTCCTCGGGAGAAAGTTTTTTAAATTCTTCATAGTTTTTCTTCACCCGTTCTCTTTCTTCTGGCGAAAGACGTTCAATCTGAGCGACACGCCACCCCGAAACCCCGGCTAAACTGAGTTTCACCGCAGGCGAGAAATTAAACAACAGGAGAGTCAGCATAACAGTCAGAATCTTTCTCATAATTTCTGTTCCTCTTCTTTTTGTGAGTTCATTTTTTTTAGGAGCTCTAATTGGTGAATTATTTCATAATCCTTATAAAAGTCGATTTCCTGATTAATCTTTTCAAGGTCGTTTTGTGAAATATCGTAACTATTCGCTATAGAAAGAGGGCGGGATTGATACCCCAAATAATAGGCCCCTGAAACGGCTAAAAGAAAAACAAAAGCCATTGCCGCTCTTTTAAAAACAGGATGGTAAATGAAAGGCTGCCTAAAATTGCTCCAAAAACGGGCCTTTTCTACCCGGTTTTTCGAACGAACCGCCTTCAAAACCTGCTTTTGAAAATAAAAATCGGGTTCAATCTGGGTAAGTTGAACCCATTGTCCCACTTTTTTCAATTCATTTAATTCTTCCGCGCAAAAAGAACAAACCCCAACATGGTCTTTAACCGCCTGCCTTTCTTCAAGGGGCAGTTCAAGATCCAGGTACGAAGTTAAACGTTCTTGAATCTCCTGGCACTTCATGAATTCATTCTCCTCATTTATTCATTAAAATACTCTTGTAAGTAATCCTTTAAGGAAACATTCGCCCTATGGATAAGTGATTTAACTGCATTTTCAGTTGTTTGCGTTGTTTCGGCAATTTCAGCATACGAGAGATCCCCATATCGGCTTAAAACAAAACAGAGTCGTTGTTGTTCGGTTAAACAATCAAGGGCTTTTTTAAAAATTTTTTCCAATTCAGTTTTTTCCAAACTTTCAAGAGGGGTCATTTGGGAATGATCCTTTAATTCGCGGTTGAACCTGTTTCCTTCGTCATCCTCTAACGCCGAATCGATCGAATCAGAAGGAAATTGATAAACCCCTTTTCTCTTTTCATTTAAACACTTATTGAAAGTAATTCGATATAACCAGGTTTTAAATTTCGCCGTGGTTTCATAACTTTCCCTCGAGAGGTAAATCTGGGTGAAAACTTCCTGCGCCATTTCTTCCGCCTGGGCTTCCTGGTCGAAAAACCGGCGGGAAAGGTTTAAAACATATTTAAAATATTTATTAAATAAAATTTCAAACGACTTTTCATTCCCCTCTTTATACTGAAGCATCAAGAGGGCATCCGGGTCTATTTCCCTTTTTTTGGTCGTTCTTAAGGAAGCCTTTCCGGTCCACATAATTTTTAAACCCTTTTTATTCAAAAAAGTTACGCGACGTACTCCAAAAATACGGAGTTTTCATGAAGAAGAAATGGATTATATTTTAAAGACTTTTTCTTCTAAGATTTTGATAAGGTTAATTAAACTGGCAGGTTGGAGGGCAGAAATAGGAATCGCGTTCAACCGGGAGGCCAAATTTTTGGCTGTTTCAGGGTCCACCTTGTCTATTTTATTTAACACCAGAAGTTTCGGCTTATCCTCAAGATGAAGCTGAGCAAGAATGTCGTTTACGGCATTGATTTGCTGTTCTAAACGGGGATTTGAAATATCCGCAATATGAAGCAACAGGTCAGAATCCTGCAATTCATCCAGCGTAGCGGCAAACGCATTAAACAGATCCTTTGGCAGTTCTCGAATAAACCCTACCGTGTCGGTAATGATCGCCTCCTTCTCCCGCGGAAAACGGAGCCTTCGGCTTGTAGTATCAAGGGTGGCAAACAGAAGATCTTCTGACCTCACTTCACTTTTGGTCAAGACATTGAGCAGGGTCGATTTCCCGACATTGGTATACCCGACAATCGAAATAATCGGAATCGGGGTTCCTCTTCTTTTATTCCTCCTCTGCTCACGGCCTAACGAAAGAGAGCGAAGCTCCGTTTCCATTCTCCCTATTTTTTCCCGAACCCTTCTCCGGTCGATTTCCAGGCGTGTCTCTCCCGGTCCTCTTCCTCCTATTCCCCCCGTTAAGCGGGAAAGATCGGTGCTCCGTTCGGAAAGTTTGGGAAGAAGGTATTTAAGTTGCGCCAGTTCAACCTGAACTTTCCCTTCCCGGCTGTTCGCTCGCTGGGCAAAAATATCCAGAATCAGCTGATTTCGATCGATCACCTTCATCTCCGAAATTTCACCGATCGATTTAGCCTGCCCCGGTGATAAATTTTGATCGATGATGAGGAGCGTCGCTCCGGCCTGAAGAGCCCTGATCACTACCTCTTTTATTTTTCCGGATCCCATCAAATATTTCGGATGAATTTTCTTGGGTCTCTGGATAACGGCATCAAGAACGACCACATTGTCGGATCGGGCCAATTCTTTGAGCTCTTCCAGAGAATCCTCCTGTTCAAACCTCGACCCTGTCGAAACGCTGACTAAAAGGGCCCGCTCCCTCTTATCGTGAACATCAAATGCCGCTCCCGACTGGCTTAATTTTTTCTCAAGCTCCGCCACAAAATCATCGCATAGAAAATCGATCTGATGAAATGAAACAGGGGGAAGGATTTCATAGACTTTTCCTTCTCCGTCGGGCGGGACGAGATGCCCAATACTGGCTGATCCCGGCAACCCATTTTCCAGAACTTCGATCGAAACCATGAGATCGAGCCGGAGAAGCGCCAGGTCGGTGAGGTCGTCCTGCGTCAAGGACTCATGTTTCAAATGCGTATGGACGCATCGAAGACCCCGAAGCCGTTTTCCTCCCAGTCGATAAGCGCTTAAGTCTGGAATGACAATTTCCTTTTCGTCACCGACGATAATCGCCTCTATAATTCCCTGACGCTGGATTAAAAGACCAATCTGACGTCCAATTTCATGAGAAAGCTCTGTAATTGAGCGGGCGAGCTCCGGTGAAACGATTTGTGCCGGAAGGCTTTTTCTTCGATACAGCTGAGAAAGTTTTCGAAGTTGATTCGGTTTTAAACCGGAAGTGTAGCCAAATAACAAATGTTTTTACGCCTCATTAAAGTTATGGAATGAGAGGGTCATAGGGACAGCTTAGCGCCTCGGCAACAGCCGGATGAGTCACCTTTCCCCCGCTGAAATTAACGCCTTTGAATAACGCCTTATCTTCCTGAATTGCTTTTTTCAATCCCTTTCCGGCCAGGCTCAAAAGATAGGGCAGCGTCGCCTGGGTTAAGGCAAGGGTTGAGGTTCGTGGAACGGCTCCAGGCATATTGGTCACCGCGTAATGAATGACCCCTCCAACCTCATACACAGGGTCTTTGTGCGTCGTGGGCCGAGTGGTTTCAAAGCATCCTCCCTGATCAACGGAAACGTCCACAACCACTGACCCTTTCTTCATTTTTCCAATCAACGCTTTTGAGACTAAAAAGGGAGCCCTGGCTCCGGGGATCAGGGCCGCCCCGATGAGGAGATCCGCTTTAATGACCTGCTCTTTCACGATTTCAGGATAAGAAAAAAGGGTATGGATCGATTCCTTAAATTCCTGATCCAGTCTCCTTAAAGGATCTGTTTGCTGGTCCAGCACAGTGACGTTAGCCCCTAAACCGACCGCCATTCTGGCCGCATTGGAACCCACGGTTCCTGCTCCAAGGATAACCACCTCTCCTCTCGCCACCCCCGCCAGCCCTGATAACAAAATCCCTTTACCGCCGTAGACCTTTTGCAAATAAAAAGCTCCCACCTGAATTGAGAGTCTCCCCGCAATCTCGCTCATCGGTATTAAGAGCGGGAGAGTTCCATCGGATAACTGAATGGTTTCATAGGCTATTCCGGTGATGTGACTTTCGATCAGAGCGTGTGCTAAAGCGGGGGAACTGGCCAGATGAAGGTAGGTAAAAAGAAGTTGGCCTTTTCGAAAAAAGGAAACCTCGTCCGGAAGGGGTTCTTTAACCTTTAAGATCAGTTCCGCCTGGCCAAAAAGGTCTTTTTTTGAAGCGAGTTTCGCACCAGCGGCTGAAAATTCCTCGTCGGAAAATCCGCTCCCCTCACCCGCTCCTTTTTCAATGAAGACGGCATGACCGCTTTCCGCGAGTTTTCGAACTCCGTAAGGCGTAATGGCGACACGGTATTCATGAATTTTTATTTCCTTCGGAACGCCGATAATCATTGAAACAAATTATAATATATTCACCCCGGGATGAAAACAAATATCAGAGAAGACCATGGATTTACTTCTTTACAGGCAATAGCATTTGAAGGATAATAAGACCGCTATGCCCCAGCACATTCTCACCATTGAAGATGAACCCGATATCGCCCATTTAATCAAGCTTTACCTTGAAAAAGAAGGATTCAGGGTCATCCACATTTCAGACGGGGCCAGAGGGCTTTCGGAGGTTTTAAGGCTGAAGCCCAATCTCTTGATCCTCGATCTCATGCTTCCGGGAATGGACGGCCTTGAAATCTGTAAAAAGATCAGAGAAAGACCTGAAACCAGAACGCTCCCGGTCCTCATGTTAACTGCCAAAGGGGAAGAGGTTGATAAAATCCTCGGCCTGGAGTTCGGAGCCGATGATTATCTGACCAAACCCTTTTCACCGAGAGAAATGGTGGCACGGGTCAAGGCCCTTCTTCGCCGGACCAACCCCTCCGAACCGGCTGCCGCACTCAAATACGGTTCCCTGACCCTTGATCCGCTCCGTCATGAAGTGCGGGTCAATCATGAGGAGGTTTCTTTAACCTCAAAAGAATTCGGTCTTCTTGAAATTCTCCTGAAGAACAGGGGGCGGGTTCAAACCAGAGATTCCCTTTTAAACCAGGTCTGGGGATACGATTATTTTGGAACCACCCGAACCGTCGATGTTCATATCGGAAGAATCCGCGAAAAAATCCCTCTCCTCTCTGAGGCGATTGTCACCGTAAAGTCCCTCGGCTACAAAATAAAAGATGACGAATGAACCCGGACCTTTAAAAAAATTTCAAAACGGTATTTTCAGAAAATGGCTGACCGGATCATTTCTCCTCATCTCTCTTTCCATTCTGTTTGTCATCCTTCTCGGCGGAAGATTTTTTGGAGCCCCGTTTTCGCATTTGGAAAATGATCAGCTTCTCCTCCTGATTTTTTTCTCAGCCGTTGCGATTTCAATCCCTATCGGGTTCTTTTTTTCCAGACATCTAACGGCTTCCCTTAACGTCCTGAGACAGGGACTCCTCAGAGTCGGAAAGGGGGACTTTAGTTTCAGGGTCCATCTCCAGGATTCAGACGATTTTGAGGAATTGGGGAGAGGTTTTAATGAAATGGTCGGAAAACTGGCTCCGGGGTGGAAGGAGATTTCAGAAGACCGGGCAAAACTATCGGCCATTCTAAATGGAATGATCGAAGGGATCATTATATTAAACGGCAAAGGAAAAGTTCTCCTGGTCAACCCCGCATTAAGGCGGATGTTTTCACTCGCTCGTTTCCTGCCGGAGGGAATCTATTATTATGAGCTCCTGAGACACCGGGAATTAAATGAATTTGTCCGGGAAATTCTTTCAACCCGGCAAAACCTCTCTTTTGAAATCAGTTTTACAGGCCAGAAGGAGACTTTTTTCCAGGTACAGGCGTCTGTCGCCTCCGTAGAAAATTATGAAGGGGAGATTTACATTGTCCTGGTTTTTCACGAAATCACCGATATCAAACGGCTGGAAAGAATCCGGAAAGATTTTGTGGCCAATGTGTCTCACGAACTGAGAACGCCTCTTACCTCGATTAAAGGGTATCTTGAGGCCCTGCAGGATATGGAACCGGGGGTTCCGGATGAAGGCCAAAAATTTCTGGCCATTCTCCTGAAACATACCCAGGGAATGGAAAATATCGTCTCTGATCTTCTTCAACTGGCCAAAATAGAATCGGGGAAAGAAAAACTCCAACTTTCCACGATTCCTTTAAAACCCTTTTTACTCAAAACCGTTCAGGCGCTCTCTCCGCTCGCCGCGAAGAAAAATCAGACAATTGAAGTCGAGGCCGGCGAAGAGGTTTCCCTGGAGGCCGACTCTGAAAAACTTTCCCGTCTTTTAACCAACCTGATTGATAATGCCATTAAATATACCCCGGCTTCAGGAAAAATTGTGGCCGGATACCTGAAACAGGAAGGGCAAATTGAACTTTTTGTGAAGGACACCGGCATAGGGATTCCCCCTGCCGATCTTGATCGAATTTTCGAGCGTTTTTACAGAGTTGATAGAGCCCGGTCGAGGGAAATGGGGGGCACTGGCCTGGGACTCTCCATTGTTAAACATATTATGGAAGCCCACGGAGGTTTCATAAAAGTTGAAAGCCAGATCAATAGAGGAACGACTTTTACAGCGGTTTTTCCCGTTTTCTCCTCCCCTGATGTCAATTCATAAAAAAGTTTACACGGATGTGATCTGAAATTGATCTCGAATTGACCCATCAGGGTTATTATTCATTATTTATGACCTTTTTCCAGTCAAAAATTTGAAAACAGAAACCCCAAATAAATCAAGGCTTTTTCCGATTAAAAATAGGCAGATGGACTGGCTCTTCCGTAAGGGGGTGTTACTGGTGGCTCTGTCTATTGTGGGGCTTACCCTTCTGCTCGCATGGGAGCTTTTTCTTCATTCGAGGCTCCCGATTGAAAAATTTGGATGGTCTTTCCTCTGGAAAACCACCTGGGATCCGGTGGGAGAGGTCTTTGGAGCGCTCCCCTTTTTATACGGAACCCTGGTCACCTCTTTCCTGGCTCTCCTGATCGCGGTCCCGGTCGGTCTTGGAATGGCGATTTTTCTCTCAGAATTGGTTTCACCGTGGGTGGCAAACCCGATTAGCCTTCTGGTCGAACTTTTAGCCGCTATTCCAAGCGTCATTTATGGATTGATCGGAATATTTGTTCTGGTTCCCCTGATGCGAAACAGCGGAGAACCTTTTCTCAAACAGATGTTAGGATTTCTCCCTTTTTTTCAGGGAACCCCTTACGGGGTGGGGATGCTGACCGCGGGGATTTTACTGGCTATCATGATCCTTCCTTTTATTATATCGGTATCCCGTGAGATTCTCCTCTCTGTTCCAAACACTCAGCGGGAAGCTATTTTATCCCTGGGTGCAACCCGGTGGGAGATGATCCGGATTGCGGTCATTCCCTATGCCCGCTCCGGAATTTTCGGTTCTGTTTTTCTTGCCCTCGCCCGCGCATTAGGAGAAACAATGGCCGTCACCATGGTGATTGGAAACCGGCCCGACATCAAACTTTCTCTGTTTGAGCCCTCCTATTCCATGACCGCCATTATCGCCAACGAATTTTCCGAAGCGACTTCAGATTTGTATATCCAGTCTTTAATCGAAATCGGCTTAATTCTATTTGGGGTGACTATCCTGATCCACGCACTTGCCCGTATCCTGGTTTACAGGGTTACCTCAAAAGTCGAAGGACGAACCTGATGATCCCCCTGGCGTTAAGACGAAAAATCGTCAACACCTTTATGCTCTTTCTGACCGGTCTATGCACCCTTTTAATCCTTTCGGTTCTATGTTTTATTTTAAGTTATATCGTGGTCCATGGCCTGCCTGGTTTGCATCTCAACTTCTTTACCCAACTCCCCAAACCGGTGGGAGAATCCGGGGGGGGGATGGCCCACGCCGTTGTCGGAACCCTTAAACTTCTTGGCCTGACCGGCCTGATTGGCATTCCCCTCGGTTTAATCGGCGGCCTTTACCTTTCGGAATATGGGCAGAAAAACCTGATCGGGTTCATGGTCCGGTATGCCTCCGACCTCCTTAACGCCCTTCCTTCGATCGTGGTCGGTATCTTTGCCTATATCCTGATTGTTCTCCCGATGGGCCATTTTTCGGCCTTATCCGGCGGAGTGGCGCTCGCATTTATTCTGATCCCCATTACGATCAGAAATACGGAAGAAGTCTTAAAACTGGTCCCCGCGTCGATCCGCGAAGCCGCCCTTGCCCTCGGGGTGCCGGAATGGAAAATGATCTGTTTCGTGGTCGTCCCGACAGCCGGCAGGGGGATTATGACAGGAGTTTTATTGGGTCTGGCCCGTGTTGCCGGCGAAACGGCTCCTCTGTTGTTTACCGCTTTTGGAAACATGTACTGGAATCAAACTATCCTTGAACCGGTTGCCTCTCTCCCGGTAATGATTTATACTTATGCCATTTCACCTTATGAGGAATGGCATCAACTTGCATGGACAGCGGCCCTGGTGCTTCTCCTGTTGATCCTTGGAATTAATTTCGTGTCACGCTTGCTCCTTCAATGGCAATTCAAGAAATGACCATGCCCATCACAAAACCGGTATTTGAAATAGAAAACCTTCATGCATGGTTTGGGGAGACCCATGTCCTCAAGAATATTCAGATGATCACGATGGCCCGGCAGATCACCGCGGTGATCGGTCCGTCCGGATGCGGAAAGTCGACTTTTATCCGCTGTTTAAACCGGTTGCATGAGGTCATCCCGGCCGCAAAAGTATCCGGGACCGTCCGTTTGGATGGCCAGGATATTTACACCCCGCAGATGGACCCTGTTCTGGTCCGGCGCCGGGTAGGAATGGTTTTTCAAAAAGCCAACCCCTTCCCCACCATGTCGATCTATGAAAATGTCGCTTCCGGTATGAGACTTAACGGCCTGAGAAACAAACCGCTTCTTGATGAACGGGTTGAACAATCTTTAAAAAAGGCCGTTTTATGGGATGAAGTAAAAGAGGTACTCCAACACTCAGCCCTCAGTCTTTCAGGCGGACAACAACAGCGCCTTTGCATCGCGCGCGCACTGGCAGTTGAACCCGAAGTCCTTTTGCTTGACGAGCCGACCTCCGCGCTCGATCCCATTGCCACAGCCCGGATTGAAGAGCTGTTGTTAGACTTGAAAAAATCTTACAGTGTGGTTATTGTCACCCATAACATGCAGCAGGCCGCGCGGATCGCCGACTATACCGCTTTTTTCCTTCTCGGAGAAATGATTGAGTATGGGGATACCCGGCAGATCTTTACCAACCCGAAAGACCACCGGACGGAAGATTACATTACAGGGAGATTTGGATAATGGAAAGGCACTTTGATCTTGAGTTAAACGAACTCAAAGAAAAGATTCTTCGTATGGGGGCCATGGTTGAAGAACAGATTACCAATGCCATTAAGGCTTTGACCGAACGGAATTCCGATCTGGCCAGAAAGGTCATCTCTAATGATCATCTGGTCAACGCTTTTGACGTGGAAATTGACGAAGATTGTTTACGGCTCATCGCCCTTCATCAGCCGATGGCAAGGGACTTGCGGTTCCTCACCACCGCCATGAAAACGTCTACCGAGCTGGAAAGAATGAGCGATCTTGCTGAAAATATTTCAGAGCGGACGATTGAACTCAATGAAGAGGTGGAATTAAAGTCCGTCAAAGCTTATGCCGACCTTCGGCAGATGGCTAAATATACCCAGCAAATGGTCAAGGAGTCGCTTGATGCGTTTGTCAACCGGAACGGCGATCTGGCGCGGAAAGTCTGCAAAAACGATGACAAGGTCGACCAGTTGAACCACCAGATTTTTCATGAGCTTTTAGCCCTGATGCTGGAGGAGCATCACTCCATCAGTCAGGCGGTACGGGTTACTTTCATCTCAAAATACCTCGAACGGGTGGCAGACCACGCGACCAATATTGCCGAACTGGTGGTTTATCTGATCGAAGGGAAAATTATCCGCCATACCACTCTCCCCGAGTAAAAAAATGCCGGCCAAAAATCCGGCCGGCGAACTCACTCCAGTTTGTCCCGGAAAAATGACTATTTGATCTTCGAAATAGCGCGCTCTTCCTTCTGGACCACTTCCTTCGGAAGAGGTGCGTAAGCAAGATCTTTGGTATAGGCCTGCCCGTCATGGATCATCCATTTTAAAAATTCGACAATGGCTTTCCTTTTTTTCAGGTCTTTAATCTCTTCGGGGATTAAAAGCCAAGTAAAGCTTGAAGCGGGATAAACCCCCTTTCCCGGAGGATTCGTAATGGAAACCCGAAAATCTTCCGGCATGGTCTTTAAGGCCCCTGCCGCCGCTTCACTCACTGTCTCTAAAGTGGCTTTAATAAAATGACCTTCCTTATTCTGGATCTTGCCATAACTGAGATGGTTCTGAACGGCATAAATCAGTTCCACATAACCGATTGAATAGGGAGTCTGTTTGATCAATCCACTGACCCCTTCGTTTCCTTTGCCTCCCAAACCCACCGGCCAGTTCACCGAGGTCCCTTTACCCACTTTTTGATCCCATTCCGGGCTGACTTTGGACAAAAAATCGGTCCAGATATAGGTAGTTCCGGAACCGTCTGAACGATGGATCACCATGATCTCTTTATCAGGAAGATTCACTCCCGGGTTTGCCCCGGCAATTGCAGAATCGTTCCACTTGGTCACCTTGCCAAGGAAAATATTGGCCAGAACCTCTCCGGTAAAGTTTAATTCGGCGCTCACTTCAGGAATATTGTAAGTCGGAACGTCGGCTCCCAACACGGTAGGAAAATGAAGGAGCTTTTGTTTGCTCGCCTTGAGCTGGTCATCGGTCATCGGCCCGTCGGTGGCTCCAAAATCAACCGTCATTTCACCAACCTGTCGGATTCCGGCGCCGCTCCCGACCGATTGATAGTTAAAATGAAGCTCAGGATGTTTTTTCCCGAATTCATCAAACCATTTGGAATAAATGGGATAGGGAAAAGTCGCTCCCGCCCCGTTGATGAGTAATGCGTCTGCGGCATGGGAGGAGGTGACTCCTCCTATAACCAGACCTAACCCTATTAATAATGATGTTAATGTTAATTTGAAGTTCATATCAACCTTTCTTTTTTTGTTTACTATCTGAATGATTAACTCAGGTTAAAACGCCACTTGAGCTTTGATCCCCAATAAATTATCGGTCGTGCTGCCACCGGTATTGTCGACTTTTGTAGTTTTAATCGTTTCATCCAGAGCAATGACGACCGATTTGCTTAAATCATAACTGACCGCAATTCTTGCCAGAGTATTTGAATTTAAATCCACATCAGTATCCGGTTTCATGGAGTCATATCTTGCCATCACCCGAAGAACATCCATTCCAGGAATCCGGGTATAGGCCCAGACGCTATATCCGTTTCCTTTGTTGAATTTAGGGTTGGCGTTTGCGGTCGTTTTGTTGTCATCCGCGGCTAAATATTGGCCTGCGACTCTAAACATCGGCGTTCCGTAAGTCACCATACCGATCAACCGGCTAGGATTATAGTCAGCGGTTCCATTTCTCTTGGTCTCCATCCAATCAAAAACAGCGACTGTCAATCCTTCCATATTGAAAGAGACTCTCCCTGCATAGGCAAAACCCTGCCCATCTGGCGTGGTGCTTGAATAACCTTCACCTTCGTATACGCCAATATGATAATCGAGCATTTTATCCATGAAAGATCCGATCAGGCTCACTCCAGTATCGGACGAAGACTGAGCTCCTTGAAAGTCGCTGAAGACTTGTCCTAAAAAGCGATAAGGATACAATCCTTCTTCAAAATCGATCCAGGGGGTATGTCCGAGACCAAATCTCACTTTTTGTCCCGGCATATAGCTGTAATCACCGTAAACATATTTTACAAACGCCCTTCCAGTGTAACCGTCTTTTTCGTCATAGGTAAACCGTACCATCAAATCGTCATTTATCTTTTGTTTTGCTGTAATGTAAGCACGGGTAAAATGGAAACCATTGTCTGTGCCAACTTTACCATCTGCCTGTGTAGGAGTAATTATCTTACTACCATAGGTTCCGCTCTTATAGGAATCTCCCGAAACCGCGGTGAAATCAACAAAACCGGTTCCTTCAATGCTTAACCCCTTATCGAGCTCAATCGCTTTTACCTGAGGAGCCATCATAAATTGGGATACATAGACCATCACAAAAACAAAAAAATATTTAAAGAATGAACCTTTCATTTAACCTCCTGAATAATAATTTGTTAATGATAAACAATCTGCCACAAAGTAACAGAGATTTTGAGTGAATAAATTTTAATTCCCGGTAATATAGACTTGTAAATTAAACGCCTGATCTCAGGGTTGTAAAATCCGTGTAAATTAGCTCTCATTTTAGATCATCGAAGGGAACACATTCAGCCGGGCGGGTAGTGTCATTTCGATATATGGGTTCTCCTCCCCGGCAATTTTCTCCAGAATAGTCAGGGCCCTATTGTAAAGAACCTGCGCTTCCCTGTACCGACCCCGAACCTTATACACTTCGGCAAGGTTGTTAAGCAAAATCGCCAGGTAGGGATGGTCAAGTTCAAGGGTTTTTTCATAAATTGCAATGGCCTGTTCATAAAGAGCCGCGGCCCGGTCAGAGTGTCCTTGAAGATAATATAAACCACCAAGGTTATTTAAAGTCACTCCGATGTTCGGATGATTCTTCTCCAGAGACTCTCTAAGCAATTCAAGGGCTTCCAGATAAAAAGACTCCGCTTTATCATAGATTTCCATTGAAAAATAAATCCTCCCGAGATTACTCAGGTGTTCCGCCCGGCCGGCAGGGTTCATATTCGACTTCTCACTCTTTTCATAAATGGCTGCTTTCACGTCTTTGTTCTCCTTTTATTTTTTTATATTTTATAGTCTGCCTCCAATAATACCTATTCTTTTTATTGAATGCGTCAATAAGCTGTAAATTCGGTGTAAAATCAAAAAAACTTGAAATCACTCGTTCTTCAATTCTTGGAGCGACACGGTTTTTTAAATTAGGCTTTCGACGATTCTTCTCTTTTAGTCCCTCAAACCTTTTTCCTGATAGGCCTTAAAGAGACTATAATAATGCTGGCGCGAAATTCCCATGATGCGGCACGCTTCTGAAACATTCTTGATCTCTTTCGCCAGATTGAGTAAATCCAATCTGATTTTAAGAAGATCTTTTTCAACTTCCATCGATTCTTCTCCTTATTTTATTTTCCTACCGTAAAGCTAAATCATCATGAAAGGAATTTACGCTCGCTTTATTTCAAAATAATCTTATGGGTGTAAAATCGGTGTAAATTTTACAGATCAAGATGAAAAAACGGAAACTCCCTCCCCTGGCCTGAAAAAACGGCTATTTTAAAAAACCGGGGGCGGGCAAGGGCATTTAAGGCATTGACAAAACCAAACTGGAACGTTTAAAATCAAGCTCCTTTGCATCATCCTTAAGGGCGGCGTAGCTCAGTCGGTAGAGCAAGTGAATCATAATCACTGGGTCGGCGGTTCGATCCCGTCCGCCGCTATCAATTTTTATCAAATAAAACAAGTAGTTAAATCATATCGTCTTTATCGCCAGATATTTCTATTTCCTTCATGTAAACGCCATGTAGACCCACGGGCCAAAATCACGCCATTTTGCAGAATATAACGGCGGTGACTCGGATTTATGAACCCCAATTCCACAATTATCTGGGAAAACGACCAGTCTTATGTAACTCTCACTCATGAAATATACAGTTATAATCTTTATCTGGTTTATGGTGATAAAAAAATTGATCAAATCATCGCTTTGGAAGATGATCAGGCATTCAAGGAGTTCTTTGCTGGCCACGAGGAGGAATAGCGAATGTTGCTTGAATCTATGATTCCGTAAGATTTGAAAACCAAAAACGTGAGGAATAAAAAATTAATCCGCACCTATACTACTTTTCATGTCAGTCCCATCAGTTCATTCGGAGCTCTCGCTTCAGTACTATGAGATCTTGGGTTTGTAAATCATCGAATCGGTTTTGAAGTTTCCATTTTCATCGAGAAGATAAGTGGCATTTCCACTTAGAATTTTCTCTTTTTCTGAATCAGAAAAACCGTCGAGAAAATCAAGAACCTTCTTACAGTGGTGATACATTGTTTTTCCAAAAAAATCGGCCCCCAAATTCTTAAAAACGGGTTTGTCGCCCGGAAGTGATGCAGTAATTAAGTATTTCCCATCTTCAAAAGAAGATGAAAACTTTGGCTTTTCAGTTAAAGCTATAGAGTGATAGCAGAAGCGTGCAAATAGCTCTCGTATTTGCAGAGCTGTTAAACCGTCATTTATTTTTGAAATGAAAGTTTCATTGATTTTTGTAAAGACCGCACCAGCATCATCAAATACTGCAATAATAAAGAAATCACTCAATCGAAGCATTACAGATTTTGCGTTGTAGTCGTCTGCAAAATCAAATGATTCTACTCCGTCCATAATTTTTGCGGGACCGATCAATAAGGAGCCAAGCACCCAATTTTCCCAATTGGCATCGGTGTAAAAACTTCGAGATATGCAATGAATGTGATGAAGAGTTTCGTAAGCATAAAAGCTCTCCCCGATATTGGCCGTACCTTTTCTGCGATCTTGTTCTAAAGGAAGAATTGCATCCTTTAAGTGAGTCTTTATAAAAATTAAAGATAACCAGCAAAAAATATATTGGCTACCATGGCTATTCACCAGTTGAGAGAAAGACTTTAAATCGACACTTGCAGGGCTAATTTTGTTTTCAAAAATATCTCCCATATTTGAGTTGCATTCTTTACAACATGGGATGCGGTACGATCCGTATTTAAATTGAGTGCCATTTGGAAGTGTTATTTTGCGATTTACAAGGCTGTACTTCCTGAGTATCCAGTCAGAAAGAATATGTTCATCATTGAAAGCTTTTGAGCCCGGATGGGCTCCGCAGATAAAGCAGTTTTGCCCTAAGGCTATTTCGTTGATGAAACGCTCAGTTGAGAAATAAATAACTTTACCTGTGTCGTCGACATAAGAACCGTCCGCTTGTTTTATTACAGTCTCACTCATCTAATCTTCTTCTCCCGAGCATTTACAAAATATCAAGAAGTAGGGTTATTTGTGGTGGTCACAAAAATATTTCCGCTTTTGCGGCGGCATAACTACCGCCTCTGTGCTCTGAGAAATAATTTATTTTTAAAGAATAAAGATTCGACCCCCATTAAGTAAAGTTATTACTTCAAATTAATGATGTCTATTTTGTTAAGGTCAGAAAACATATTGGGAACAAGGGCAAAAAGAAAAGAGGGAAGAATGCTATTTTGTGGGGACTCCTTCATTTTTTTCGGGGGAAGATCACCTTTTGGACAGCGGTCCGGGGGATTCAGGTTTGTCTAGAGTAACAGAAGCGGCAAATTTAGTAAAATAGCTGTGAATAGCTTGCTTGCGGTCAGAATCTTCCATGATTACTCTCACCTGGCGCACAGCACCCTTCCGACACTGGAACCACTGGAAGAAGATAAAACCTATTAGTATACAAATGGATCCTCCGAGCATCATAGCGTAACTCCATATTTCCAGTAGCGTAAGAATACTTAGTGTCACAAGGCAAACGAAGCTGGCTTCGACTGCTGACCAGAGCCAGCCCCAATTGTCGGCCGCAGTGCGGACGAGTTGACGGTCGATGACAGGATTGATAAAGCTGGCATATCGATAGAAAATATCACTCATCGCTTCTTTACGATTTGCGGTCAACCGTTGTTTGAAGGCGTCCGTTAGTGTGTACCCACTTTGATCCGCCATGGGGAAAAGGATATGATTCGTATCAAATCTTTTACGAAGCCCAAGAATATTTGAAATCTTATCGTGTAGAAGGATAAGGCGGGATATACCGGCAAGAACAAGGGGGACCACAACATACAGCACCTTAATATCCTTTAGAGGACCAAAATCTACCTTGGTTGAAATGGTTTCCAGGAGGTCGTGAAAGGTGGAATCAGCATTAGCCAGCAAAATGGTGCAAAAAAAACCAACCGCGAGAGTGGTAACGAAGACTCTTTCAAGAATTTCAGAATAACTTTCGGACTGGCCGATGAGCTTCATTATTCAACCACATCCAACCAAAACGAAAGCAGACTGTCCGTCTATCCATGCCTCAAGAATTCGGAAACCGATTGCACGAAGGATCCGTATGGTCTTCGCACGGTCCAAAATCCCATAGTAGCTGGCACTCTTTTGAGACGCGAGAATCCAGCCATCGAGGTGATCTATTGCTTCGGGACGGTTTCGCGCTTTGTGAAACTCCGAGTTCGTGTACTGATTCACAAAAAGACATTCTCCTTTCTGACGTAAGCAGGACATGATGGCTTTAAGCGATCGGTTCCGAAGGTGGTATGAAGGGATCGCAGACAATACGTTTGAACAAAGTACGAAATCGTACTTTTCCTCAATCCCATGCCAAAATTCCTCTATCGCGTAAATTCTGCAAGAGGGCCAGTGTCTCTGGGCATACCGTTTGACTGTGGTGCGGCGGCCAGCGATGACCTGAGAGCGATCAAGTTGTACATTTGAATCAACCAGTCCCAATTGGGAGCACTGGCGCGCAAGGTACGGTGCATATCGAAGTTTGCCACATCCGTAGTCCAGCGCGCGACGAACGGGAGGTCTTGTGAGAATCCAATTGGTAAGAGCGGCTGAAGCCTGTGCCATAGACTTAGCCGCATTCTCCGAACAAATTTCCAAGCCCTTTACCTTGTATCGCATAATGTCAGCCTGCGCCCATATGGGTTTACTAATTTCCAGAAGTTATTTTTTAAATTAGCCTGCCAATTAATATATTTTTATTACCCTAAAAACATTTAATCCCAAAAACCTTGTTTTCGTATTAACTTTTCTTTATCACCAAGTCTCTCGTTGAATATAAATTTACCACCAAGTCATTTCTTGTCAATTGTCTCCTTAACCTTTATTGACCTTCTTCCTTTTAGTGCCGAGAGAAAATTAATTAGCGCTTTCAAATGTTAAGGGTATTTTACAGATTCTAAACCGTCAAACTGGGATGGCCTAAGAATTGCCGATTGAAAGGTACATGCAATTTAAATTTGAGCTCATCCACGATTACAGGAAATATTTCATTTTTTTATTTGTCCGGCTGTTGATAAGGACTTTAAAAAATTCGTACCGGTAACACAAAATGTGTTACAAAAAATATTTGAGAAAACAATTCAATCACCCTCAAATCCGCTCTTCTGTATTACAGAATGTGGTACCAAACCGGCAAAACCATTGCGTTGGGTGAGAGAAAAACCCCGCTTCTATCTTTGTGATGTTAAAAAGGGAATTCTATTTGCGGAAAACCCCGCCTTCGGTCCCAGCGCTCTTTAAGCCCAAAGGGCTTTATGAGCGCCCGAAGGCGGATCTAATCAATCCGAACAGGGTGCAGTGTTTCCCTTTCCAAAGGAAGGGTGAAGCGACAGCAGAGGGAAACACAATCCCGAAGGTGGTAATGGAAAAGCGAAGCTTTTGCCATTTCGACCGGAGCCGACCTTTTAAAATAAAAGGCGGCTGGAGGATTGGAAAAATCTCAGAAATTATCTAATATAGTCCATCGCACCGGCCTGATCGAAAAATGGGGGCACGGAACAAACAAGGTGATCGCCATGTGCCGTGAGGCAGGCATCAGCCCTCCAGAGTTTGAGGAAATTACCGGCGCGGCAGTCGTGACCTTCCGTGTTTCGGTTGGAACAACCGGGGAAGTTACCGTGGAAGTTACGGGGAAGTCAGGCGGCTTCTTGCCAGGAAGGGTGAAACGACATCAGAGGGGAACTGAATCCCGGAAGTGGGAATGGGGAAACAGAGTTTTTGCTACCATACTTCAACCTGTAACTCCTCCACGTTATCGAAGTGAGTGTCCCGTGAAACCAATGTAAGGTCATATTGCTGGGCAATGGCTGCAATCCACAAGTCGTTTTCAGGGATCGGCCGGCCCTTTTCTTTCAAGCGATTTTTTATATCCCCATATCTTTTTGCTGTTTCAGTATCACATGAAAGCACTGTAGAGCTTCGGGCAAATTCATCTATACGGGCATGATTCTCTTTCATTCTCCCAGACTTATATGCTCCAAAATACAACTCCCCAATAGCAATAGCCGGGATAAAAATTTCCAAGGGATTTGTAATGTGCTTGTGAATTTTGGGGTCTTCAGAAAAGAGAGCGATGATTATATTTGTATCGAGGAGATATCTACCACTCACTTACATCTACTCTTTCACAATCTTCTTCAATTGCCTTAGACATCTGTCGGAGATCTTCAACGGTAATGGCGCCTTCAAACCGGAGAAGGCTCTCGCCAGCGACCCCTTTAAGAGTCAAGGATTTTGCGAAGTTCAGGAGACGACGCTGGAGTTCCAAAGGTAAGCCGTCAATCTGAGCGATCAGGTCTTCTTTGATTGATGAGTTCGCCACAACATACCTCCTTTTGATATCTTAAAGTTTACCATAATTAGAAATAAATTCACAAAACTTTTAGTAAAGGTTATTTCAGCCCACTACTGTTGTCAGGATCGGATATGCTCCGCTTTCGACTTCTGCCATTTCGACCGGAACCGACCTTTTAAAACAAAAAAAGACGGCTGAGGGATTGGAAATTAATAGATGTTAACCGATTTTACCGGTCAACTTTTTGACTTCGTTTCTTCTTGGCCTTTTTTTTAGGCTTGATCCCTAACATTTTTAAAGAATTGGCCTCTAAGGCTTTCCGGACGGGATCTTGATTTAATCTGGCGTAAATTGCGGAAGTTGAAACATTGGAGTGATTCAGGGTCTTTCCGATCAAGATTAAGCTCGCTCCTTCCGCGGCCAACCAGCTTCCAAGTGTCCGCCTTAAATCGTGGATCCTGACCTTTTGTAATTCGGCCTTTTTGATAATCCTGCGCCAAGCTGATTTAGGTTCGGTTAAGTGGCCGGTTTTCCCAGGACCTGGGAAAAGCCATTCTGATTTTTTCAAACTTGGAAGCTCTTCCAAAATCTTTAAAGCGGCCTTTGGTATGGGAACCTGATGCGGCCGGCCGGCTTTAGTCATCGGGATCCTCAAAATGGCAGTACTAAAATCAATATCTTCCCACCTTGCGGAAAGAAGCTCACTTCTTCTTGCTCCGGTAAGAAGTGATAGAGCAAAGTATGCCCTCCAATATTCATCCGGCTCTAATTCTAAAGCTCCCATGAATTTCTTCACTTCATCGGGAGTTAAAAAGCGGTCCCTTTTCTCTTCGGGGAATTTCTTGATCCTGACGGCCGGATTCATTAACCCTTCCGGCATCATTCCCCAGTCGAGAGCACAATTAAAAATCTTCCGGATTAGATCGATAATTCTATTGGCCTCGTATTTACCATTGTCAGCCCCTATTCTTTGATGGAGCTTCGTAATTTCGTCCCGTGAGAAAGTTGAAAGCCTTCTCCCCTTCCAGTTTTCAAGATGATTATCAATTCTGGATTTATCCTTTTCCCAGGTCTTTTTAAAAATCTTCGCATGTTGTTCTAGATATTTTTCCGAAAGGTCTTTGAAAGTAATTTCCCCATGCTTTTCTTTTTTCTCTCTTGCAGGATCCTCTCCTTTTAAAATCCGGGCTTTGGTCTCAAAGGCCCTGGCTCTGGCCTGATCCAGGGTCAAAACACCATATTGCCCCAGGGTAACCCGCTTTGTTTGGCCTTTGATCTTTCCCTCCCAGACGAAGGATTTGAACCCTCCTGAGGTCACGCGGAGGGCGAAACCGGCGAAAAGATCGTCTCTCACGAAGATTTGACCTTGCTCTGGGGGATCGGTTGAATCTATAATTGTTTTTGTCAGTTTCGGCATTATTTTCCTCCGGTCTACATGGCGTCTACATGAGAAATAACCCTATGAATAAAGGACGCAATTGATGTTTTACGTTTCTTAATTTAAGAAAAATCGTTATTTTTCTGGAAAAAATCGTTAAAAGCTCACTGGGTCGTTCCATGTAGACGCCATGTAGACGGGAAAAGGAGAAATTCAGCGTTTTTGAGAGTAGACCCGGTGATTGATGATAGAGACATTGAAGAATAAAATCAAGGTAAATCGTATTTCAGCGTAGGTCATGTAGACGGGCAAAAAAGGCCTGAAAGAAAATCATAATCACTGGGTCGGCGGTTCGATCCCGTCCGCCGCTATCAATTTTGTCTATCATTCAAAAACAGGTTTTACCAGGGAGAGTCGAGATGCCGAAGCGGTACTGGCTTTTGAAATCGGAACCGAGTGTTTTCTCCGTTGAAGATCTAAGAAACTCCGAAAATCAGACCGCCTGCTGGGATGGTGTGCGAAACTATCAGGCCAGAAATTTCTTACGGGATGACATCAAGGTTGGCGATGGAGTCCTTTTTTATCACAGTAGCGTTGACCCGGTTGGAATCGCCGGAGAGGCGGCTGTTGTACGTGAAGGATACCCTGACAAATCGGCTTTTGATCCCGCAGATGTTCATTATGATCCGAAATTCAACCCCAACAAGCCGTCCTGGTTCACGGTCGACATTCAATTGATCCGGGCCTGCAGAGAGATGATCACCCTTAAAAAACTGAGATCGATCCCCGGTCTTCAAGAGATGAAACTCCTCCAACGGGGAATGCGCCTGTCGGTTCAACCGGTCAGGCCTGAGGAATGGGCAATCATCATGAAACTTTCCGAATGGGAAAAATAGCAGGGAAACGTTTTTGAATAGCCGCTTGAAACAATGACTTTCGTGCTTTGAAAATCGATATTCTACAATAAATAAACAATCCTCAATGGGGGGTCATGACTTTTCGAGGGGTTGATTTCTTAAGTCTTGATGACGAACTGACCGAAGAAGAGCGAATGATCCGGAACGAGATCCGGGCATGGGTTTCAAAAGAGGTCATCCCGGAGATGGCACGCCACTTTGAGGCCGGCACTTTTCCTCTTCACCTTATCTCTCAGATGGGGAGTCTTAACCTTCTGGGAGCCTCCCTTGACCCCCGGTATAGAGGCGCAGGGTTAAACAGCGTCGCTTCGGGTTTGATCAGCCAGGAGTTGGAGCGGGGAGACAGCGGGCTGAGAAGTTTTGTTTCGGTTCAATCCAATCTGGTGATGTGGCCAATCGCGGAATATGGATCCGAAACGCAAAAAGAGCGCTGGCTCCCGAAAATGGCCCAGGGAAAAGCAATCGGCTGCTTTGGATTGACAGAACCCGATTTCGGGTCAAACCCGGAGGGGCTGGTGACCCGTGCCAGACGTGACCATTCAACGTTTATCCTAAATGGGACAAAAATGTGGATTACCAACGGATCGATTGCCGATCTGGCCCTGATCTGGGCCAGAGACGACCAGGAGGTGATCCGCGGGTTTCTGATTGAAAAAGGAACGCCGGGATTCCATCAAAATAAAATTACCGGAAAATTCTCGCTTCGGGCGTCGGATACGGCAGAGCTGATTCTGGAAGATGTCCGGGTGCCGGAAGCGAATGCTCTCCCCGGCGCCATCGGCCTTAAAACCGCGTTGCGATGTCTCAACCAGGCCCGATATGGCATTGCCTGGGGAGCCATCGGCGCCTCAATGGCCTGTTACGAAACCGCTCTGAATTTTGCAAAAACCCGGGTGCAATTCGCCCGGCCGATTGCCGGTTATCAGCTGGTACAGCAGAAGCTGGTCGATATGCTGACTGAAATTACCAAGATACAGCTCTTTTCTCTAAAAATGGGGAGGCTGAAAGAGCAAAAAAAGTTAAACCATTTTCAAATTTCAATGGGGAAGAGAAATAACGTCTTCCATGCCCTTCAGATTGCCCGGACCGCCCGGGACATTCTGGGGGCCAACGGGATCATGTATGAACATCAGATTGCCCGCCACCTTTGCAACCTCGAAGCGGTCTATACCTACGAAGGAACCCATGATATTCATACGCTGATCATCGGCGAAGAGATTACCGGCCTCTCAGCTTTTTCCTGAAAAACCTTAACAACAGGGGCCTTCTCCCTCCCCCGCCGGAGGACACCGGCCTGAAGCGCTTACCTCCATCCAAAGGGTCTCAGGTTCAATGATTAAAAAAGAGAATGGAGGAGCGCTTTTGAACTTTTAAGACGATAATGCGAGTCCTTCGACAAATAAAAAAGTCTCTTGTTTACCCTGAAAAAGTGGTTTAGGATAAGAAAACCTTAACCGCCTGTGCACCTAAAACTGTTAACGCTCGAATCGAAAAAAGGGAGTATCCAGGATGCTTAAAATTTATCATTACGCAAAATGCCAGAGTTGTGTTAAAGCCAGAAAACTTCTTGCTCAGAAAAAACATCAACTGGAAGAAATCGATATTACCACCTCTCCCCCCTCTTTTTCAGACCTAAAAACCTTAATCCAAAAGAGCGGCAGGCCTTATACCGACTTTTTAAATAGAAGCGGCGTTCAATACCGTGAAAAAAACATGAAGGAACGGGTTAAAACCCTTTCTGAAAACGAGGTCATCAAAATGCTCAGCGAGGAAGGGCGTTTGATTAAGAGACCTATTGTAACAGATGGAAAAAAGGTGACGGTAGGATTTAATCCAGAAGAATTCAAAAAAACCTGGTAAAAAAACAATTGACGGATGGCACCAACTTATGCTAAATTTTATCGTTTTAGCGGAGGGAAAGATGTCATACGCAATTATTAAAAATGGCGGAAAGCAATATCAGGTCACGCCAGGCGCCACGGTGGACCTGGAAAAAATCGAAGGAAACCTTGGGGATACGGTAGAATTGACTCAGGTCGCCCTTCTTCATTTGGATAATCAAGAGATAAAGGTAGGAAATCCTCTGGTCGGGAATGCCAAAGTGACCGCTGAAATTGTTTTACAGGATAGATCCCGGAAAATTCTGATCTTTAAGAAAAAAAGGCGGAAAAACTATCGCAGGACAAGAGGACACCGCCAGTCTTTTACCCGGGTCAAGATTAAAGACATTACGGTATAGTGAACCCTGACCGTTCAGAAGGTGGATCGCAAGCCACATGAACAGGGCAAATGATCCCCCATCGACGGTTAGAATAAAGGAAATCAAATGGCACATAAAAAAGGGGTCGGCTCATCAAAAAATGGACGCGACAGTAATTCCCAGCGGTTGGGTGTAAAACGTTTTGGGGGAGAATTTGTCACGGCCGGTTCAATTATTGTTCGTCAAAGAGGAACCGCCTTTCATCCCGGATCCAACGTAGGGATCGGCAGGGATGATACTCTTTTTTCAAAGATTGATGGCCAGATCAAATTTGAAACTAAATCAAACAAAAGAAAGTTTGTGAGCGTTTACCCCGCCCCTTCTGCCCAAGCGTAAAAAATCTTAGTCTAACGGGAGTGAAGCCCCCGAAAAACCTGGCCATTGAGAAGGGCCCAGGTGCGACAAAGCTTGCTCGCGAGCGGTTTCGCAGCGAAGCTAATGTTATTAAAAACATCTTATGTCCGCTGTTAAAACGCTTCCAAAGCCAGCTCGGAGGCAGATGGGCCCTTATCGACGGATCAGGACCATGACCCGGATTATCTCTCGCCTAGAAACCCCCCGTCTTTATCTGGAATTAATTAACGATGATGACCCCAGAGCTCTTTTAAGCTCCTGTTTAACGCCTTTTTTCCCCTGGCGTTCAGAGGCTCAACTCCAGGAAACAGCGGTTCATCGGCTCTTATTTTATACCTCCCCTAATCCGCCATCTAACTATAAAGTGACGCTCAAGGAACTCCATAAAAAAATAGGGATCATCGGATTTTTTAAATGGGACCCTCAGGAAAAAACCGGGACAATCGGTTTTTCGATTGATAAACTTTTTCGCAATCAGGGCTTGATGACCGAGGCTTGTTCCGCTTTTATCGACGCCTGGTTTGACCGGGGGAAAATGGAGTGGATCGAAGGAAAGTGTCAGCCTGATAATTTTGCGTCTGAGAAGGTATTGATTAGATCGGGAATGAAAAAAATAAAAACGGTTGAAGAGCCGTTGTTTAAAGAAAGCCGGTTGTATACGCTCCATGTCTACGGAATCAGCCGGCCTGAATGGCAAATCCTGAAATGCCGCAAAACCTCCTCCCGGACAAGCCCGGAGGTTCAGGGTTAAAATTAATTCCGCTTTCGAAAAGCCCCCGTTCGACGTTTAAATACCAGAGTTTTCAAAAACAGGGTTTTCAAAGAAGGGTTGTAGAGACCTTTCTTTTAATGATAAACTGGCGCATATGCAATTTATTGATCAAGTTAAAATTTATTTAAAAGCGGGAGATGGAGGAAACGGCTGTACCAGCTTCCGGCGTGAAAAATTTGTTCCGCGGGGAGGCCCGGATGGAGGAGATGGAGGGAAAGGGGGAAGTCTTGTCCTGGCGGCTTCTCCCCATCTAAATACCTTAATCGACCTGAGGTACCAGCAAAACTATTTCATAAAACACGCGGAACATGGTCAGGGGAAAAAAATGTATGGCAAGAATTCTCCGGATGTCATGATCCAGGTTCCTGTCGGAACAACGGTAAAAGATTTTGATACCGGTGAAATACTGGCCGATTTAGTGGTCCCGGGAGAAACTTTTTTGGCCGCCAAAGGGGGGCGAGGGGGGCGGGGAAATGCCCATTTTGCAACGCCGACGCATCAGGCGCCCACCCGCGCGGAACCTGGAGAACCGGGTGAAGAAAAAACGCTTTTGCTGGAGCTTAAGCTTCTGGCAGATGTCGGCCTGGTTGGCTTTCCGAATGCGGGTAAATCAACTTTTATTTCCGCTGTTTCTTCTGCCCATCCCAGAATCGCAGATTACCCTTTCACCACCCTTACCCCGCAATTAGGGGTGGTTTCGTGGGGGAATCGTAAAAGCTTTGTCGTGGCGGACATCCCCGGGTTAATTGAAGGCGCTCACGAAGGGAAGGGACTCGGATTTCAATTTCTCCGGCACGTAGAAAGGACCTCTCTTTTGCTCCATCTGATCGATATCTCTGAAATGAACGATGACGATCCGGTTCAGAGCTTTAAGACCATTCGAAACGAGCTTGACCTCTATCACAAAGATTTAAGTTTGAAACCATTCGTTGTGGGAGCCTCCAAAGTTGATATTCAGGGGTCTGGTGAAAAGCTAAAAAAACTACAAAAGTTTTGTAAAACCCATCAATACGATTTCTTTGCGTTCTCCGCGGCGGCTCATACCGGCCTGGAACCTCTGATTAAATCCCTTGGAAGCAAAGTTGATCAAATCCGGCGTCCTGAACTGCTGGAAAGCCAATCCACTTAAACCTGAAAAATGACTTGTTTAAAATGAACAGACGGACAGATGTATTTAAAAATGTAAAACGGGTGGTCATTAAGATCGGCAGCCGGATTATCGCGTCTAAAGGGGCCGGCTTGAACAAATCGAGAATTGAGCGCCTGGCAAATGAAATCTTCCATCTTAAAGAAAAGGGATTCGAGATTGTCCTGGTTTCGTCCGGCGCCATTTTGGCGGGAATGGAAAAACTTGGTTTAAAAGAACGGCCGAAAACAATCCCTTTAAAACAGGCCGCCGCCGCCGTAGGGCAGAGTCAATTGATGTGGCTGTACGAAAAAACCTTTAAAGAACATAACCTTCATGTGGCCCAGATTTTACTTACCGGAGAAGACCTGGCCGACCGAAAACGTTTTTTAAATTCCCGGAACACCTTTTTCACCCTTTTTGACCATAAGGTCATCCCGATCGTTAACGAAAATGATACGGTTTCAATCGATGAAATTAAATTCGGAGACAATGACCACCTGGCCGCTCTGGTGACTAATCTGATTGACGGACAGCTTTTGATTATTCTGACGGATGTTGACGGCCTCTTTACAGCGGATCCCCGAACAAACCCCCACGCTGAACTACTTTCTGAAGTTGATGAAATCTCTGAGAAAATTGAAAAAAGCGCCTTAGGAAGCGGAACGCTGGAAGGTACCGGCGGAATGCGTTCAAAAATAGAGGCGGCAAAAAAAGTGGGGGCGTATGGCGTCCCTACCCTTCTTTTAAATGGAACCCATCCCGGCATCCTTTCTCTCGCTTTTGGCGGTGAAGCTGTAGGAACCCTTTTTCGGGTCAAAGGAGAAAAACTCAACAGCCGGAAACATTGGATTGCTTTTTCAATCCGATCAAAGGGGGAGCTTTATCTGGATGAAGGCGCGGCAACCGCCCTCGTACAAAAAGGGAAGAGCCTTCTTCCCTCAGGAATTACTTCAGTGAAAGGAATTTTTATGGCAGGCGATGCCGTAACCTGCATTGATCCAAATGGAAAGGAAATTGCCAAAGGACTGGTGAATTACCCGACCCCTGAAATTAATCAAATTAAAGGAATTAAAACAACCCAAATTGAAAAAGTGTTAGGCTATAAATTCTCTGACGAGGTTATTCACCGAAACAACCTCGTCATACTATAATAGGGGCTTGCGTCGCCCCCTCAACCGGCAAAGCCGGATTGAGCCTCCCCCTCTCGCTCGCTTTGCTCGCTGGAAAGCGAACCACCGGCTTTGCCGGGGCGAGTGTGGGGCGTGGGAACAATGGAGAGTAATAAATGACAAATCAAGCCTATCTCCAAGCGCTTTGCCAAAAAGCGAAAAATGCCGCCAGGGAAGTGGCCATTTTAAGCACAAACGTAAAAAACAATGTCCTTTTAACCATGGCCGATCTACTCTTGAAGCATGAGAAAGAGATTCTTAAAGAAAATCAAAAAGATCTGAACAATGCCCGGGTTCAAAAGCTCGAGCCTGCGAAAATTGAACGGTTAACCTTAAACAAAAAAAGAATTGAAGAAATGGCCGCCGGATTGAGGGAGGTTGCAGCCCTTCCCGACCCCGTGGGTGAAGTTCTTCAACTGGAAAAACGGCCGAACGGCATGCAGGTGGGACGGATGAGAGTGCCGATTGGCGTCATCGCTATTATTTACGAGTCGAGGCCCAACGTTACGGTAGATTCCGCAAGCCTCTGTTTAAAATCGGGAAACGGAGTGATCTTAAAAGGGGGCTCCGAAGCGCTTCATTCCAACGAGAAGCTGGTTGACCTTTTTTCAGAAGCGTTGAAAATGTTTGGCGTCGCTGAGGGGGCTGTAACCTTTATCAATCGAACTGACCGGTCGGTCACCACGGACTTGTTAAAATTGGACGCTTATGTCGACCTGGTCATTCCCCGGGGAGGAGAGGCTTTAATTAAAGCGGTCACAGAAAACTCCCGGATTCCGGTCATTAAGCACGACAAAGGGTTATGCCATGTTTATATTGATGAGGCGGCCGATTTGGAAATGGCCAAAAAAATCGCCATCAACGCTAAAGTTCAACGGCCCGGGACCTGTAACGCTATGGAAACGCTGCTGGTTCATCAAAAAATCGCCCCTTTGATTTTTCCAGATTTGCTGGAAAAACTCAACCAACGGGGGGTGGAATTAAGAGGATGCGCTGAAACCCAAAAATACGGAAAATTTGTAAAACCGGCTGCCGAATCAGATTATCATACGGAATATCTGGACCTCACGCTCTCTATAAGGGTCGTTCAAACGATGGAAGAAGCCATAAACCATATTGAAAAATATGGTTCGCGCCATACCGAATCGATCATTACGGAAAACTATTCAAAAGGACTTCGCTTTCTAAACGAAGTTGATGCCTCGGCCGTTTTAATTAACGCCTCGACCCGGCTAAATGACGGGTATCAATTTGGCCTGGGTGCGGAAATAGGCATCAGCACCACCCGAATTCACGCCAGGGGACCGATGGGGTTAAAAGAGTTGACCTCCATGAAGTTTGTTGTCCTTGGTACAGGCCAAATCAGAGAATGAATCTTGGCTGTTGATAAAGGTTTTTAAATGAAGATCGGCATTTTGGGAGGGACCTTTAATCCCATTCATCTGGGACATCTTCATCTTGCTTTAGAAGTCCGTTCAAAAACGGGCCTTGATGAAATTTTATTTATTCCTGCCGGCATCCCGCCTCATAAAATCGATGAAGATTTAGCCTCTCCCGCCGATCGGTTTAAAATGGTTGAAATGGCAATTTCAGACTACCCTTTTTTTAAAATTTCAGATTTTGAAATCAAACGAGCCGAAAAATCCTATTCGATCGATACGGTTAGAGCGTTAAAAAAAAGCCATCCGTTAAATGAGTTTTTTTTTATTATCGGATTGGATGCCTTTATGGAAATTGAATCCTGGAAAGATTCGCCCTTTCTCCTTCAAACGGTGCATTTCATCGTTGTTTCAAGACCGGGTTACCAATTTGCTCACCTGGTCCGGCTCCCTTTTTTTAAGGGATCTTCTGTTGAAAATCTCGCCCGGCTTGACGACCAACGGATCAACCGGCTCGACGTCCATTTAAATGAATTTCCGACCCTGATTCTCCTCCATATCAACCCCAGGCCCATTTCCTCCTCAGAGATCAGACAAACGCTTAAGCTCACCGGTCGGTTAGGAAATAATCTCTTGCCCGAACACGTAAAATCTTTTATAATTAAAAAAAAGATTTTTTAATCAAAGGTAAAGGATTTGTCATAACGGCCATAACGATATCGACCAAAGAAAAGGCTTTACTTTCAGCAAGGTCTGCGCTTAATAAAAAAGCCGAAGAGGTGGTGATTTACGCGGTTAAAAAAGTCACTTTCATCGCCGACTATTTCGTTATCTGTACTGCAGATTCTCAAACCCAACTGAACGCAATTGCCGAAGAAATTGAAAAACAACTTGGGAAAGAGGGGTTTCACCCGCCCGGCATTGAAGGTGAAAAGGTCTCTCACTGGATCCTTATGGATTATGGAGATGTGATCATTCACCTCTTCAGAAAGGACGCCCGCGACTTCTACAATTTAGACGGGCTGTGGGGAGACTCACCCAAAATCGATCTTGAAGAAAGAGTGCTTCACATTAAAAAAGCTATGTTAAAATAGCCTGAAGGTAGAGAAGGAATTCATGCGTCTTTTTATCGTCATTTTTGTCTTCTTGATGCTTGGTTTGGCTTATATTGATTTTGTCAATCCTTCTCATCTGACCCTTCATTTATCCCAAAACACATCGATAGACATTTCTGTGGCCGGATTGGTGCTGTTTTCTATCGCGTTTGGAGGGCTTTTTGTCATTTTTTCGGCCGGCATCCGCGAAACGAAAAATTTATTTTTAAACTGGAAATTTTCCCGCCAGCAGAAAAAAGAATCGAAAATTCAGGAAATGTACACCGAGGCGGTCAATACGTTTCTCTCCAAGAAAAACAAACAAGCCATTGGCCTGTTCCAAAAAATCCTGGTTTTAAAACCCAATCATACCGACTCGCTTCTTTGTCTTGGAAACGGTTATCGAATTGAAAAAAACTTCAGCGAGGCCATCCGTCTTCACAAAAAGGCAAAAAGTTCAGACGAAAAAAACAGGGAGATTCTTTATGCCCTCGCTAAAGACTATGAGGAAGCCGGCCGATATGAGGAGGCCATCCAATCGCTCAAAGAGGCCCTGGCCATTGAAGAAACTGATCTGAATGCCCTGAATAAGTTACGGGACATTTTAATTTTGCTGGGACGCTGGGAAGAGGCTCATCATATTCAGGAAAAAATCATAAAAAACAATTTTATTTATTCTCCCCAGGGAATCAAAGAAAGCCAGGAGCTATTTCTCGGCCTCAAATATGAGGTCGGTAAAAACTTTCTTGAAAACGGAGACCTGGATCAGGCAAAAAAATATTTTAAAAGCGCTTTCAAACTTGATAAAAACTTTTTACCGGCTTACATTGGCCTGGGAGAGGTTTTAATTAACGAGGACAAAATCGAGGAAGCGGGAGAATTTTGGGAAAAAGCCTTTCTTTTAAACGGAAATCATATTCTCCTCTTTCGAATTGAAGACCTTTACCTTGAAATGGGGCAACCGGCAAAGATTATCAGTTTTTATCAAAACATTGTCAGGCGCGATCCTGACAATGTTTTGAACAAATTTTATTTAGGAAAACTTTATTATCGGCTTGAAATGATTGATGACGCCTATAACCTGCTGGTTTTAATCGAAAACCACGAAGGCCGTTTTCCCGATTTGCACAAACTTTTAGGGTTGATTTATTCCAGAAAAGGAAACCTGAGACAGGCCGTAGAAGCCTTTAAGAGGGCGCTTCATCTTAAAGAATCCGTTAAAGTTCCTTATTATTGTCCGGTTTGCGACTATCACACCCATGATTGGTCGGGGCGTTGCCATCGTTGTGGACATTGGAACTCCTATACCGCCTCCCCGATTCTCGAAGAAACGACCTACTCTGGAAATCCTCTTATTGAAGTAAAGAGTTAACGGGTCCCCCCTCCCATGGTCCAAAACACTCCGGTTTTACTGATTATTTTAGACGGTTGGGGCATCAACCCCAATCCCGCTTCAAATGCGGTTGAACAGGCCAGGCTCCCTTTTTATAAATCTTTATTAAAAGACTTTCCAAATTGTCTCATCATGACATCGGGTGAATCTGTCGGCTTGCCCAATGGCCAAATGGGAAATTCCGAAGTCGGTCATCTCAACATCGGAGCCGGCCGTGTCGTTTATCAGGATTTAATGCGGATAAACAAATCGATCTCCGACAAATCTTTTTTTAAAAATAAGGCGTTCCTTTCCGTCATGGAACAGCTCAAGCAGGGGCAAAAAGCGCTTCACCTCATGGGGCTTGTTTCCGACGGCGGCGTTCACAGCCATATCCAACATTTGTTTGCTTTATTGGAAATGGCAAAAAAAACTGGATTGGAGAAGATCTTTGTTCACGCCTTTTTAGATGGAAGAGATACTCAGCCTAAAAGCAGCCTCGCCTTTATTCAACACCTTATCGATTTTATGAAAAAACAGCAGGTGGGACAGATTGCAACGGTTTCAGGCCGGTATTATGCAATGGATCGGGATAAGCGTTGGGATCGGGTTCAAAAAGCCTATGACGCTATCGTTTTGGGCGCTGGAGCCGGCGTTTCCTCTCCCCTTGAGGCAATAAAACAAAGCTATCAGGCCGGAAAAACGGACGAATTTTTAAACCCAATCGTTATCACCCGCGAAAAAAATCCTGTCGGCCCTGTCGAAGATGGCGATGGAATCATTTTCTTCAATTTTAGGGCCGACCGGGCGCGGGAACTCACTCAGGCATTTACCTCAAACCCGTTTAACGCTTTTCCACGAAAAAAAGCCCCTGACCTTGCCCAATTCGTAACCATGACCCAGTATGATGAGACCTTTAATCTCCCGTGCGCTTTTTCGCCCTACTCTCTTAATAACTTACTCGGAGAACTCATCAGCCAGCTTGGAATGAAACAATTGAGGATCGCCGAGACCGAAAAATATGCGCATGTCACCTATTTTTTTAACGGCGGAAAAGAGAAGGTCTATCCCGGTGAAGAACGGATTTTAATTCAATCTCCCAAAGATGTCCCGACCTATGATTTAAAACCCCAGATGAGCGCGCCAGAGGTTACCGGAACGCTCATCGCCCAGATTAAAACCGAAAAATTTCAATTTATTGTTCTAAATTTGGCCAATCCTGATATGGTGGGGCACACCGGCTCCCTGCCGGCAGCCATTAAGGCAGCGGAAACCATTGATCGCTGTTTGGAGGAAATTATCACGACGGTGAAAAATCATCATGGAACGGTTATGATTACCGCCGATCATGGAAATTTAGAACAAATGGAAGATTATCAGACAGGAGAACCGCATACGGCCCATACGACCTTCCCGGTTCCCTTTATTCTCATTTCGGATACCTCTTATCCCTTAAGAGAAAGAGGTGTGCTGGCCGACATCGCCCCGACGGTTTTAGAAATCATGGGAATTCCAAAACCATCTGACATGACGGGAGAATCCCTCATTAAAAGATAGCTACTTGTTTTCTTTTTTAGTCTTGATCCGGTTGGCCTTTAAAAAGCTGAAGTCGTAATCCTTTCCCCAACGCTCGGCCCTATCTAAAATTTCCTCTTTCAAAGGACTGGCCAGGGTTAAAGGTTCACCGCCGCCGAGGACACCCGGACCTCCGGGCTGCAGGGTTATGTCCAACCAAACGCCCTGACTGGCCAAAAGGCCCATGAGTTTCCGAAAATCTCCAGAATCTAAAAACTGACCCAGTTTTTGCTCTATTTTCTTTAAAATTGGATTAAAATCTTCCATATTCTAAAGATAACAGAGTTTGCCAACCTGTCAAATAAAAGGTTGCTGTCTTAGGCTGCCTTAAGAAAATCTTGCCGCCGGTATTCTTCTTTTGGCTTTTGAGGTGAATCCTTCTGTTCTGAAGGGATTTCATCCAACCAGACGACCTGTACCAGCATTAACATCATCCACCCAAAAAAACCAATACCGACAATCGTCTTTAATAAATTTAACTCATTCTGGAGCATCAACGCGCCAAATGGTGTGAGAGTTTCCATGTTGGATCCTCCTTCTCTTACTTAAAAGATGTATGGCTCATTTGAGTTCGACAAGAAACGAAGGGCAATAGGGAGAAGCCTGAAGTTTAATTATCCTCCTTTATTAAACTAAAAGCAATGAATGGACAACTTTTAGTTTACACGTAAATTGACTCATATTAAATGTTATTCATGTCCCTATTTTCTCGTCCTGCGGCGCGCACCAGACCCCTCGTTTACCCTTTACGCGGTCTTGTAAAAAGTCCGATATTTAATATGCGATAGGCCATGAATAATTGGGAAGAGTCAAGTCCGGAATACGTAAGCTTGGTCCGACGCGCAATTAAAGGAGTATTCAAAGCATTTTGCTCTGTAAAAAATATTAAAACAGGGAGGGGGGGATGTTTTTTCCCTATTGACATCCACTGTTAATGGGTGACCCCTTTTCTAATAACGATTGAGCTCACCGGCGTGCAAAAATAGAGCGAAACGCCGCTTTTGCACGTCCGTGTAAAGCGTGTTAGCGAGCAACTCACGGTTCATTGTTGTCGGGCTCGTAGCCCTCAAATGGATCTTCTGGTGCGTAGTATTCTGCGGCGTCGTAAACAAATGTAGCCGTGTAGGCATCTCCGAGACCGCAAGCACTTAGGTGGGACAGTCCAGTTATGATGGTCTCGTAAAAAGTTACGTGGTGAATGAAACTGCAAGCCGGTCAGAAGGCCAAAAGATCCCGAGAATGGATTGAAGGTTCTTCATGATGGCCGGTCGTTGATATTTGATAGCGTGAAT
>JACOTA010000072.1 GCA_016178585.1 Nitrospirota bacterium | reverse complement strand
ATCGACGAATTTATGGCAGCCTGGAATGAAAATCCAAAACCCTTCGTTTGGACTGCCACAGTGGAATCTATCGTTGAAAAACTCTCACGCTGCCGCCAAACCCTGGAACAGATTCAGCCAGGCTGCACGCTCCCGCGCAGGAGAAAAACAAAAAAGTAGTTGTCCAGTTATTTAGCGGACACTACACTAGAAATGTAGCCATGGAAGAAAATTTAGATGAAATATTGGGAATCACCCGATGTGCCAGATGCGGGGAAAAGCTGAATGGGGAAATCGATTGTCCCTTTTGCAGTCTCTTCCCGGACAAACCGCACCGGAAACGGATTCCTAAATGGATTTATATCACCGCGTGCTTTTTGACTTTTCCGTTGAGCCTCCCCTTTGTTTTTTTTTCAAAAAGGCTTTCAATTTACGAAAGGATCTTAATATCGGGGGGGCTCATTTTTTGGTTAATTTTAACCGGGGTCTTAAACCTTGCCTTGCTTTTTTGAGCATTATCTTCTAACATAAAAAAAAACTATTTTAATTTTTTGGAGCTGAGAATGGGTCTTGAACGAAAATTAGATAAAAAAGAAAGATTATCTCTTAGAACGCAACTTCTCAGGTTGCTTCGCGAATCGTTTGTTTATAATGACCAGCCTCTTTTCACCCTTTCTTCCGGCAGAAAAAGCCGTTTTTATATTGATAGTAAAAAAGTGACCCTTGATCCTGGCGGTGGATTTCTGGTCGGCCAACTCATTCTGGATGCCATTCATGATATAGAAATTGATGCTATTGGCGGGATGACCCTGGGAGCAGACCCGCTGGCCATTTCAGCTTCAATTCTGAGTTACGGCGAAGGAACCCCTTTACCCGCTTTTATTGTGAGAAAGGATCCAAAAGGATACGGCGAATCTCCTTTCATCGAGGGCAACTTGAAAAAGGGTTCAAAAGTGGTGATCGTTGACGACGTTTTGACCGGAGGGACATCCGTGGAAAAAACCATCGACATTTTAAAAGAATTAAATTGTCAGGTCTTAAGAGTCATCGCCCTTGTTGATCGTAAAGAAGGTGGAAAAGAAAGACTGGAAAAATTAGGTTACGAGGTCGTGGCGCTGTTCACGGTGGAAGACCTGTTAAAAGCCTGAGAAATGGCGGTAAGATCGGACGCTCTCCGGACGGGTTCATTTGAGCGAGGGTGGCGGAATTGGTATACGCACCAGACTTAGAATCTGGCGGGAAACCATGGGGGTTCAACTCCCCCCTCTCGCATTGAAAACGCCAAAGCGGTCCTGACTTAAACTTAAAGATTTACTTTAAGTATTTACCTGACGGAGAGGATGAAGAATCTGCAAAAGTTTTGGGTCATCGTTCTCATGGCAGGCGCCATTTTGGTGACGATCGCCTATCAGTTAAGTGAAATTCTCTGGCCTTTTATTTTTGCTTTTATTTTTGCGTACCTTCTTTATCCATTCGTTAAACAATTAAAAAAGGCGGGAATCAGAAAGTCCCCCGCGGTATGGGGAGTCTTTTTAATCTTTTCTTTACTTTTTTTGACTCTGGGCGCGTTTTTAGTTTCGATGATCAGGGCGGAAATTCCCGCGGTCCAGGAAAAAATTCCGGTTTATGCCGACACTCTTCAAAAAAACGGAATCCCCTATCTTGAAAAGATTCTCCATCTTAAACTTCAAAAAACGACACAGGACTATATCAAAGGATTTACTGAAAGACTGTTAGCCCTTTCTCCGGGAATGGCCGAGTCGATCTCTAATTTCGCGGCACAGGTTTTTTCGAAAACGCTGAATTTTTTACTTTTTTTTATTGACCTTTTATTGATCCCCGTCGTTTTGCTCTACCTGTTGTTTGATTTTGATAAGATCAGGCTTTGGATTCCGCGCCTGGTTCCCGAAGTCTATCAGCGCCGTTTCAAGGAACATCTCGGTGAAATCGACCAAATTTTAAGGCAATTTATCGGCGGGCAGCTGCTCATCAGCGCTGTTTTAGGCGTTTTATATATGATTGGACTGACCTGGATCGGCCTTGACCTGTCCATCATTTTAGGTTTTTTTTCCGCCTTAATGAATATCATTCCTTTTATCGGTGTCCTCACCGGGGCATTCATTTCCACCCTTTTTGCTTTATTTAAATTTCATGACGCCGTGCATCCCCTGCTGGTCATCGGTTTATATACCGCCGGGCATTTGCTCGACGGATATTATTTAAATCCAAAAATCGTTGGGCACAGGATCGGTCTCCATCCGTTACTGATGATTCTGGTTTTATTAACGGGAGGAAAACTTTTTGGGGTGATGGGCCTGTTATTTTCGGTACCGGTTGCGGCTGTCGGAAACTATCTCTTAAAGGCAGGTTTTAACGCTTACATGAAAAGCAATTTTTATACGGGCAAATCGTCCGTGCCCTGAACGTTCTATGGAAATAACCCTCTGGCAAGATAAGCATCGGAAATTTTTTTAATTCCCAGCATTAAAGCGGCTGTGCGAAGGTCAACCTTTTCTTTCCGGGCGGTTTCAAAGACGTTTAAAAACGCGCCGGTCATCACCTCTTTCAGTTTTTCCATCACCTCTTTTTCTTTCCAGAAAAAGTTTTGCATTCCCTGAACCCATTCAAAATAAGAGACGGTAACCCCTCCGGCGTTCGCGAGGATATCGGGAATCACCCAAATTCCCCGGTCTCTTAAAATCACATCGGCCTCAAGAGAGGTCGGGCCGTTTGCCCCTTCCAAAACGATTGAACATTGAAGTTTTTTAGCGTTTTTATGAGTGATCTGGTTAGAAATCGCCGCGGGGATCACCACGTCGCATTTAAGGGAAAACAGGTCTTCATTTGTGATCTTCTCCCCTTCTGGAAACCCGTCAACGACCTTTTCCTTTTTAACATGTTCGATGAGTTTGGAAATTGAAAGACCTTTGGGATCATATAATCCGGAAAACGCGTCGGAGATTCCGACAATTTTACACCCCTCTTTAAATAAAATTTCAGCCGTATTGAAGCCAACGTTCCCAAACCCCTGAATCACAACTTCCTTACCGGCGAGCGAGGTGTTTTTTTGTTTTAAGGCCTCGGCCAGAATGTAAACCAGTCCCTGACCCGTTGCGGCATTCCTTCCCATCGACCCCCCGATGCTCAGGGGCTTTCCCGTAACAATCCCCGGGACGGAATAGCCTTTATGCTGACTATAGGTATCCATCATCCAGGCCATAATCTGCTCATTGGTGCCGATATCAGGCGCGGGGATATCAATTTCCGGACCAATCATGACCAGGATCTCAGAGGTATATCTGCGTGTTAAACGCTGGAGTTCTTTCCTGGAAAAGGTAGAGGGGTCGCAGTTAACCCCTCCTTTCGCGCCTCCAAACGGGAGACCAACCAGAGCGCACTTCCAGGTCATCCACATGGCAAGCGCACAGATTTCGCCGAGGGTGACATCGGGATGGTATCGCACGCCCCCTTTTGAGGGGCCAAGGGTGCAGTCATGGTGAACGCGGTAACCCTGAAACACCTCAACATGACCATCGTCCATCGCCACTGGAACGCTGACAAGGAGGGCCCGTTTTGGGGCAATAAGGCGTTTTCGAATATTCGGATCGAGATGAAGGAGGTCGGCAGCCTGATTAAATTGAGAAACTGCCATTTGGTAGATAGGAGCGTAATATTCCGGGAATGCCCGTCTGTCGTTGTTCATCATCTAAGCCCTTACAGAAGGTAAGAACATATTAAGGGACAAGAAGCCCGCCATTGATATCAATCGCCTGCCCCGTCACAGCCTGGGCCGGATCGGAGGCTAAATAAACAGCTAACGAGGCGACCTCGAGCGGATCAATCAGGCGTTTGATTGGGATAGAATTAATGATATTTTGGGTATACTCTCTCTGGGGAAGACTTAACTGATCCGCCATTTCAAAGGTTCTTTTTTTCGCAAAGTCGGTATCGATTAAACCGGCGCAAATCGCGTTGACGGTTATTCCGTCCCGGGCTACTTCCAACGCCAATGACCGGGTAAAACCTAAAATGGCGTGTTCGGCGGTGCAATAGGCCGTGTAACAGGGAAAACTCGTTTTTGAAAGATGTGAGGCAATATTGATAATTCTTCCGCCGTTTTTATTTTGTTTCATTGCTTTGAGGACGGCTTTGGTCACCAAATATAACCCATGGAGATTGGTTTCCAGGATGGCAAACCATTGTCCGTCATCGAGCCAGGTAATCGGATTCATTCCGCCGGTGCCCGCATTATTGATCAGGACGTCTATTTTTCCATATTTTTCCATGGTCTTATCAACGACATCGTTAACCTGATCTTTAAGCGTAATATCGGCCCGGATGATTAAAATTTCAAAGCCGGATTGCTTTTCAAAATCTTTTCGGGTCTTTTCGATATTCCGTTCATTTCTCGAGCTAATGGCGATTTTGGCGCCCTGCTCGCACATCTTTCGGGCAATGTATTTACCGATACCGCGCCCGCCGCCAGTAATAAGAACGACTTTATCTTTTAATAACATCCTGTTTCCAATCCCTCTTACGATACCCCGTTATGATTGTTCAAAAGGAGCCAGATACAAGGCGGAACTAGAACCCACCCCGGAATGTACATTTAAGTACATGAGGAGGCGGGTTTGCAGTGACAACGCCGTAGATGGCTCCTTTTGAACAATCATAATTAGTACATGACACTGCCGCCGCATATATTAATGGCCTGTCCCGTAATCGCTCGCGCATCCTCACTCGCTAAAAAGGCTGCCAGTTCCGCTACCTCGCCTGCATCAACAAACCGCTTAATCGGAATCGCCTCTTCGGCTGATTTTTTAAATTCTTCCGGAGAAATTTGAAGGGTTTTTGCCGTTTCAGAAATACCCTGTTGTGCCATTTGGGTATCCACCCATCCCGGACAAATCGTATTGACGGTGATCCCTCTTGGGGCCACTTCCAGCGCTAAAGCCCCTGAGAATCCGACGATCCCATGTTTGGCGGCGCAATAGGCTGTATAACCGGCGACACCAAATTTTCCTAACACAGAGGAGATATTGATGATTCTCCCCTGCGCGTTATCCTTTATTGATCGTAAAGCCGCCTTGCTAAAAAAATACATGCCGTTTAAATTAGAATCCAGAATATCCAGCCACTCTTCATCTTTGGCATCGAGAAGGGGAAGGCGGGCCGATTTTCCGGCGTTATTGACCAAAATATGAAGGTCTCCCCATTTTTTGATGACTTCCTCAATCGATTTTTCAACTTCGTCTTTTTTATTAACGTCCGTTTGAACCGGGAAAACTTTTTCTTCGCCCTGCCCGTCATTTATGGTTTTGGCGGCAGCGGTTAGATGCTCCATATTTCTGGAACAAATCATCACACGAGCGCCTTCTTTAAGAAATGCCTCGGTAATGGCTTTGCCGATTCCGGTCCCGCCGCCCGTTACGATTGCAATTTTATCTTTTAGTTTCATAAATTCTTTTGTTTAAAGTGGTTCAAAGGTTACAGGATCGTGTCACAGTTCATACACCTATACCCCACTTCCTCTTCAAACCTGCAGGATTCCGAAAGATACCGGTGGTCGTAAACATATTGACACTTTGAACAAACGATTAAATTTTCCATTCCCTTGTTCGCAGAAGAAACGGGCTGATCGGGTTCTCCCTCGGAAGCGCTCATCTGACACCCTTTATGACGTCCGGGAAACAGATTCAGAGGGTGAACTTGCTTCAACCCCTTCCTGAATTCCAACTAATTCATTCATTAATTCTTTGACACTCACAATCTTTTTTATCCGCCAGGCGTTGGAACCCGCGAAGAAAAGCCCCTCGGCCAGATTTCCCCTTTGGGCTTTATCAAGGACTGAGGCGATGCAGTAGGTTTCCCGGTTATCCCGGCAGGCGCAATGTTTCAGACATTTCGCAAAACATTTATCGTCAACGTCGAGGCCTTTTTCAAAACGTTCCGTAAATTCGCTTCGAATCGCCCTTCCCGGCATTCCGACCGGGCTTTTCACGATAACGATATCCTCTTTTTTTGCTTTCATGAACACATCTTTAAACAGATCATCAGCATCACATTCGTAAGTACAAACGAAACGTGAGCCGAGTTGAACCCCATGAGCGCCCAGTCCGATCATCCGAAGGACATCCTGATGATCGAAAATGCCTCCAGCCGCTACTACCGGAATGTTCAATTTTGCTTCTTTTTCGAGAAATTCCAATACCTCGGGGACCACTTTCTCAAGACTGAAAACGGGATCGGTGATATCTTCCGGCCGTGCTCCTAAATGTCCTCCGGCATAATTTGGCGTTTCCACGACATAAGCATCCGGCATCCGCTTGTGAAGCCGCTCCCATTTTTTAATGATAATCGATGCCGCTTTTACCGAAGAAATAATGGGCACAATAGCAACATCCGGATAATCTTTCACATAATCGGGAAGGTTCACCGGGAGACCGGCGCCTGAAAAGATGATGTCGGCGCCGTATTCGGCCGACGTGCGGACCATATCTTCATAATCTGTAATAGCAACCATGCAGTTGACGCCAATCACCCCTTTAGGGCTGATCTGCTTGGCCATTTTTAATTCATCCTGAAGGGCGAGAATATTGGCACGGAAATAATCTTTCGACGTGGCCCCTTCTTTTTTATAATAGGGGGAGTCAAGCCCCAGGGCCACTGTGGAAACAACACCTATTCCTCCGGCATTAGCTACCGCAGAAGCTAACCGTGATGCAGAAATCCGGATTCCCATTCCTCCCTGAATAATCGGGTAGGGTGAAGTATGTTTTCCAATCGTCAGAGCAGGAAGAACGGAAGTCTTATTTGATTTCATAGAGTACCCTTTTGACAAAAGTTTACTTAATTAAAGTTAATCTTTATTTTACTATACCACATTCTTTTCGGGTTCTAATAAACTTTCTGCAACGGTAACAACCTCTCCAACATCTTTTCCATAAGCCCCCGCCCCGATTTCTTCCGCGAATTTTTTGGTGGTCACGGCTCCGCCAATCATGACTTTATAAGGAAGGTTCTTCGCTTTGATTTCATCGACAACCGCTTTCATCTGCATCATCGTCGTGGTCATCAGGGCGGAAAGAGCGATGATATCGGCCTTGTTTTCTTCAGCCGCTTTAAAAATAACCTCCATCGGAACATTCCGTCCCAAATCGATAACATTAAATCCGAAATTTCTCAACATTAAACAGCAGATATTCTTTCCAATATCGTGAATGTCCCCTTTAACCGTGGCAAAAACGATCGTCCCTTTTTTTTCAATATTTCCCGATTTTTCGAGATAGGGAAGCAAAAAATCAACCCCTCGTTTCATCGTATCCGCCGAGGCCACCAGATGCGGAATAAACTTTTTTCGTTCACCAAATAAATCCCCAAGTTTGCGGATGGCAGGGGTCATCAGGTTTAAAAACATGTCAAAGGCTTCAATTTTTTCTTCAATTCCCTGTTTAACGAGTTGAACAATACTCTCTCTCTCGCCCTCCAGAACAGCCTTATAGATTTTGTCCCTTGTTGTTTGGGGGCCTTCGTCTTTAGGGGTTGATTTGCCTCCCTCCAGATCGGCCTGCACCTGAATAAACCGTCTGCATTCAGGGTCTCTTCTTCCAAACAAACTGGCCGCCGCGACAATTTGATGCATCTCCTGGTCATAGGGGTCTAAAATCGCCGCGTCTAAACCGGCGGCAATACACTGGGCCAGAAACGTATTATGAACAAAATGGCGGTTGGGAAGACCAAAAGAAACGTTGCTCAATCCAAGCGTGGTAGGAGAACCCAGTTCATTCGTAATTAAACGGATGGTTTCGAGGGTTTGAGTGGCCGCTTCCTGAACCGCTGAAACCGTTAATGCCAGGCAATCAAAGATAATATCTTCTTTTCGAACACCAAAACCTTCAGCCCGTTTCAACAGGTATTCGGCATTTTTCAGCCTTTGCGCCGCTTTTTCAGGAATTTCATCCCCCGCGACCAGCGCAATGACCGATGCCCCATATTTCTTGACGAGAGGAAAAATCTCTTCAATCCGCTCTTCTTCGGCGTTGATACTGTTGACCAGCGCTTTTCCGGGATAGTAAATCATCCCCTGCTCCAACGCGTTGACATACGAGCTGTCGATCACCAGCGGAAGATTGACCACATTTTGAATGGCCGTAATGGCTTTACCCATCATATCGGCTTCGCTGACCATGGGAACTCCGACATTGACATCCAGGGCAGTGGCTCCGGCTTCAAACTGTTTTCTTGCGGCCGCGACGATCAAATCGGTTCTCCCCTCTTTAATCGCCTGGCTGAAAAGTTTTTTCCCGGTGGGATTTATTTTTTCACCGATTTTCAAAAAGGGATGTCCTGCGCCCACAAAAACGGTTTTCATCCGGCTTGAGATCTTCATTCCCTTCCGGACATTTCTCGAAGCCGGTCTTTTATTCGCTAATAGATGCTTGATTTTTCGAATGTAATCGGGCGTCGTCCCGCAACACCCTCCCAGGATATTGACCCCTGAATCGATAAACCGTTCCGCGAAAGAAGCCATCTCTTCAGATGTCGCTGGAAAAATCGTCTTCCCATTGACCTGGATCGGCAAACCGGCATTGGGTTCGGCTGAAATGAAAAGATGGGTCGTCGTAGACATCTTTTGAACCACCGGCAGCATATGTTCCGGACCGGTGGAACAATTCACCCCTAGAATATCGACCCCTAATCCCTCCATGACCGTAGCCGCGGTTTCGGCATCGCTTCCGGTATCGGTAATCCCGTCCTGGGTAAAGGTCATATGAGCCATAATCGGGATATCTTTTCCTTTTGTGGCCTCTTTGGCCGCGATAACAGCCGCCTTCATCTCCTGAATGTCAAACATGGTTTCAATGGCAATTAAATCACACCCCGCCCTGACCAGTTCAACGGACTGCTCATAAAAGAGTTCGACCGCCTTATCGAAGGCAAGCTCGCCGAAAGGCGCAATCGTGGTCCCCGAAGGACCCACATCGCCCGCGACATACACCTTCTTCCCCCCTGCGGCCGTTCGAACATGCTTTACGGCTGAGGCGTTGATATCCCGGATCTTATCCTGGGCGTTATATTCCGCAAGCCGCAGGCGGCTGGCGCCAAAAGTATTGGTTAGAATAATCTGGCTTCCGGCGGCGATATATTCTTTATGGACATCGACGATGGCATCAGGCCGTTCAAGGTTCCAGAGGTCAGGCGCATACCCGTTTGGCAGACCTCTCCCCTGGAGAAGGGCTCCCATCGAACCATCGAGGAGCAGAATTTCGTTTTTTAACCGTTCCAGGATTTCAGACATTCTCTGTCATTTCCGGTTTTGAATTGTTTTTTCTTTCCCAGCCGATAAGCGCGGAAACAGAAAAACGCGGATCCATGATAAAAGCTTCGTTGACCGATACGCCGATCTTATGCGCTTCGGTGACTTTTAAAATCTCTCCCTGTACCGTCAACTTCCAGTCTCCGTAACCCACGCCAAACCTGAAGGTTTTATTGTAACCGTTTTTATAAATTTCCGTCTCAATTAAACGTTCAACCGGATCGGCAAAAAAATCTGCCATCCAGGCGCCGACCCGGTCCATATAAAAAGCTTCGGCCGGTTCGGAATCTTTTAGCTCATCAATCTTCTTTTCAAAATCAGGCCCCATGGTACAGACCAGCAACGTCGCGTAATCACATTTTTTCAACAACTTCACCATGTTACTTCCTTGAAACAGCGTTGCGCTGATATCGCAGGTCACATGGTCTTTAAAGACTTTGTCTATTTTTACGGTCCGATAGCACCCTTTTCCCGAAATTAAAGTGTAACCGGTGTCAATCGCTTTCTTAATATATTTGGCAATGTTTTCTTCAGGGATTTCTTTTAAAGATTTATATTTAGGAAGCCGGAGTTCCCTAATGATTTCAGATTCTTCTATCGTAAACGGGATATTAAAAATGGTGATGGGCTTTAAACTCTTGATCATTGACTATTTCAAATTAATTAGGTTAGAAATGAGCTAAAACGCTCTTATCCTAGCACAAACGCCTTTGATAATAAACACCTATTAAGCGGGTAAAAACCTTAAGGACCGAAAAACAACTCAGGCACTATAATGATTTTTGAGTAGCGTGAGATCTGGCACACCGGAAACCGATACTGATTGAAACGGATTTTGGGGAAAGAGCGATCCGGTTAAAGGTCTGAAAACTGGGCCCGCATCGGTAATAGCTGCAGTCGTAAAATGATCCCCCCCGGAGAACTTTATGCGTTTCTCCGTAGTTCGGGTTCTCAATCGAATTATTGGGATAGGGTTTAAACCAATCCTGTGTCCATTGAAAGACATTCCCGGCCATATCGTAAACCCCATAGGGGCTTTTTCCCGCTTCAAACTGCCCAACAGGCGACGTATCGCCGATTCCAAGCATATAAACGTTGGCATTTTCCTTAACAAACTGATTTCCCCAGGGGAAAATTCTGCCATCGACCCCGCGGGCGGCTTTTTCCCATTCCGCTTCGGTCGGAAGCCTTTTTCCTCTCCACGCGCAGTAGGCCTCCGCGTCATACCAGCTTACAAAAGTTACCGGATGGTTTTTCTTTTCAATGAATACCCTTTTATCCATCCAATGTTTGGGCGGTTTCCTCTCCGTTTTAGTCACAAATTGGTAATAATCACCGTTAGTCACATCATAACGGTCTATCTCGTATTCATCCAGATAGGCCTTATGTTTGGGTCCAACCGCTTTTTTAACATAATCCTCTCCCATCATAAATTCGCCGGCGGGAATCGTGACCATTTCAGACAGACGATGATTTTTCTCATGCCCGGCGGGAGAAGGATGTTGAATGGCCTTCATGGCGGTCTTAATCACTTCGTCCGGAACCTCACCATCGTTATGGCAGAGAAAACACTCCCCTGAAGGTTTTTTTAAATCGGCTTGAATGACAGGATGGGAAGATTCGTGACACGAATGGCAGTCGTTTCCCTTCGGGATTAAATCCTCCAGGCCAGCTGCAAATCCGGGCTGAACGGCAAACAAAATAAAAGAAATGTTCCAAACGAACCCAAAAAGAGGCGCTTTCTTAAACATGCCCCTATTTTAACATAAGAAAAGGCTGGAAACCTTGATTTTTTATCGAAGAATTTTGTCCGGCGGAGAACAGGCTGACAAGGGTATAGACCGCTGGTTGTTTAGATATCCTAAATCACTGATTCTGAATTAAGTTTGATGGTCTCGTAAAAAGTTTGTTCAATGTGATGGGATGAAAATATTCGATAAAATGTTCATTTTCCACTTTATTTTCAATGAGTTTTGTGGTAAATAACTTCTTATATTCATCCTCCTAAGGAGTCCTGATGATCCATACCAAAGACCACAAAACCCTCGACATGTACGATCCGTTTCCCTTTCTCGGCCCGAAGCGCAAACAACGGATTCAGACATCCTGGGCGAAATTCTTTCGGGAGGAGATCCT
>JACOTA010000071.1 GCA_016178585.1 Nitrospirota bacterium | reverse complement strand
CTATAGGCGCACGAATCCCCAGTTGCCAAAAGGTGTGTTTCTTCCCGGCAAAGCAAACAGGCTCTCTTTCGCGCGCCCTGATGATTTCTATATTACATGATGCCATTTCGTTTGTCTATACAAAAATCCGCTGTAGTATTATATCGGTTAAACAAAGAAAATACTTTAGGATTATTCTGGGTGTCCATTGTCACCTATACTCTTCTGGTAAGAATTTCCCTCTGCCAGGCAAATTTCATCCTTCTTCTGATAACACGGTTAACCCCTTAGTCCATAACATATTGAAATATAATAATTATTTATAAAAATTTATTCTGGCATCCTAATTGCTTTTGTTCTGTCACGAGTAAAAATACTTAGAGAAATTTTCTAAGTCAATTTGAGGAAAGAGTAAATGGTTTCTAATTTTTTAGCGTTGAATCCTGAGTTATCTTTAAACAGTCCGGTAAATGGTCAGGGGCCTGAGCTTTACGCCCATTCCGGTAAAAAGCCCCATTTTGATAAAGTATTAAACCAGCATCTTAATTATTCTAAAAATCTTGTTAAAAATTCAGAGGATCCCATTAATGATCCCAAGATCATCAATGAAAAACCGGTTGTGAATAAAGAAACGAATACGGACGGCAAGAAAGAAAGTGGGACGGAAAAAGGTGAAAATAAGATAGAGGTAAAAGAAGAGAAGCCATCCGTGGTCTTTCAAGATTCTCCGAACGACATCCAGAAAGGTCAAAATCTTCCGGTTTTACTGGATGTGAAATCTGAAGATATGCCCGAACAGATGGAAAAAATAAAAGCGCCTCTTGTAAATCCTGATGACCTGAAGGTCATCAATAGTGGAACGAACAAAGCTCTACTGACAGCCCAAACCCCTTCTGAAGACCAGGGCAACATGCCGGAAGGGAAGGGTTTAAAAGATTCTTCTGTGGCATCCGTTCAGCAGGTACAGCTCAAAGGAGATTCAGCCGATGAACCTTTCATCAACTCCGATCCGCGCCAAAACGGCCAAAATCTATTATTAACAAAGGGGAGTCATCCTATGACTCCCGCGGATCAAGGTGATCAAAAAGAAGGGATACATTCTGGAGAAAAAAATGGCGTTGAAAATAAAACGGATCTGCCGGCAGCGAGCAGTTCTTTTAATCCCTCGATTGATTTATCGCAGAAGGTTGATGAAGGGGCGTCTGGTTTGAAGATCCAGGGATCAAAAGGTGATTTTCTCGAAGTTTTTAACCCTCTTCCGGAGGAGGAGCAAAACGTACTCCGCCAGGTTGCCAATTCTTTTGTTCTACAGCCTGCCTCAAAAGAAGAGAAAATAAGTCTTAAGCTGGAACCTGAATCAATGGGATCGCTTCAGATCGACATTCATCTCCATCATAAAGAGGTAAAAGCCGAAATTATTGCCAGCCACCCTGTTGTAAGAGATTTGCTCGAAAAACATCAGGATCTTCTCAGGAACACATTATTAGAATATGGATTAAAATTCGAAAAACTGTCGGTTTCGGATTCTTCATCTCATTTTAAGCAGAATGATTATCCTCCATCCCGTCTTAGAAAAGGGGAGGAATGGGATAGCCCTGTCAGGCCGGCTCAAGCTATTTCTCAGGGATTACCGGGAATTCAGACGAACCATCGAATGGACCATCAGATTAGTCTTTATGTTTAAGGAGAAAAAATGGACACAACAGGATTAAATTCATTAGGTTCCAATGCATTTTTACGGCTTTTAACCACTCAGCTGAAATATCAGGATCCGCTCAAGCCGATGGATAATACCCAATTCGTTTCTCAACTGGCTCAATTCAGTCAGTTGGAGCAATTGAGTTCCATTAACAAGAGCGTGACCTCCTCTTCTGATGCGATTACCTCCATGAACAATAAAAGTTTGGCGAATCTCATCGGAAAAAACGTGCTGGCCGAAGGGGGAACAGTTGCATTGGCCAATGGAAATTCTTCGTCCATGGCGTATGAATTAAAGGGAGATGCTGCTAAGGTAGAAATCAACATATCAGACAGCGCGGGAAAGGTTGTCCGTACGATGCAGATGGGCCCGCAGGTTGCAGGAATTCAAACCCTTTCATGGGATGGATTATCGGATGCCGGAACCTCCTTACCTCAGGGAGGCTATACCTATTCAGTTTCGGCAAAGAACGTCCAGGGACTTCCTGTATCAGCAACGACTTACACCCAGGGACAGGTCAACGGGGTGATATATGACCAGGGGTCGGCCTACTTGATCATTAACGGAGAGAAAGTGCCGGCGTCAGGTTTACTTCAGATTTATTAACAAAAATCAGGTTTTATAAAAAAAAGGAGAAGCTATGTCAATTTTAACGTCACTTTTTTCAGGAATAAGCGGTTTAAACGCCTACGGCACAGGGTTATCGGTGGTAGGGAATAATATTGCCAATTTGAATACCGTCGGGTTTAAAGACGGGGAAGCATCCTTTGCCGATATTGTCAGTCAGAGTCTGTCGGGCGCCTCAGGAACTTCCCAGGTCGGCCGCGGTGTTTATGTGGACGGAGTGATGACCCAGTTTACCCAGGGTTCTTTTGAAACAACCTCCAACGGTCTCGATCTCGGAATTGAAGGGGACGGTTTTTTCAACTTAAGGGATCCCAACGGAGTGATCAATTATAGCCGAAATGGGACTTTTAACATTGACAAGAATGGCTTTGTCGCCAACCCCGAGGGGTTGTTACTCCGAGGATTCCAGGCCGATCAGGCAGGAAATTTAACAGGCCAGATCGGGGACATCAATCTTGGGTCTACAACCTTTCCTCCTCTTGCCACGGCAAACGCGACTGTGGTTGCCAATCTCGACTCCAGAAGCGCCGTTATTCCAGGCGGGTTCGTTCTGGGCAATCCTTCGCAGACATCCAATTTTTCCGACAGCATTACGGCCTACGATTCTTTAGGGAACAGTCATCTGGTGACCCTCTATTTCACAGAAACTGCGACAGCGGCGGCCGGAAACACCTGGGCCTGGAATGCCGTGGTTAATGCAAAAGATTCATCGACCGGTTCCCCGGCAGTGGGAGCTTCAGGCGTCATGACATTTAACACAAATGGAGCTTTAACCAGCATGAATACAATCAGCAATGCATTTAATTTTTCCAGCGGCGCCACTCAGGGACAGGTTATCGCGTTCAATTTGGGAACCCCTCTTCCGGGCGGAACAGGTTTAAACGGAATCACTCAATATGGGTCAACTTCGGCTGTCTTAAATCAGACTCAGGATGGTTATGCCTCGGGCACTCTTCAAAGCGAATCAGTAAGCAAGGCTGGCATCATCACAGGCCTTTTTACGAATGGTAAAAACCGGACGCTGGCGCAGGTGGTGCTTGCCCGGTTTAATAACCCACAGGGACTGACACATCTTGGAAATAATTTATTTGGAGTCACGGCCGATTCAGGTCAGCCTATCGTTGGAACTCCGAACGCTTCAGGAATCGGGGGGATTCTTTCAAATTCACTTGAACTCTCCAATGTCGACCTTGCGCAACAGTTCGTGAAAATGATTGAGTATCAACGTGGATTTCAGGCCAACGGCAAAGTCATTACGACAACGGATGAGATGTTGCAGGAGCTGGTCAACCTAAAGCGCTAATTAACGATATCATAGGTTTTAAAAAACGCTCTTCATTATGATTATGAAGGGCGTTTTTTTGTCGTCAAACTTATGACACCTCATAAAATTTGTTTGACGCTGATCTACCCCTTCCTCTATTCCATTTCCTTTATTTTTAATAAAAACCTGAAAATTTAAGGGTTTTTAATTGAAAAAAAGAAAGTTTTTATCATGGTATAACCCTTGCATATAGCCTCTCCTGAGTTCGGTTATTCCACTCAATAACTAATCAGAGGGATGAAAATGGCAGATGAACCCAAAAAGGAAGAGATAAAAACTGAACCCCCGAAAAAAGGAAAAAGCAAACTCCTGATTATCATTCTGGCCGGCGCTTTTGTCGTATCAGGCATCGGAGGAGGGGTCTGGTATTTTTTAAGCTCTAAATCGACAGGCCAAAAAAGTTCGGAGAAGAAGGAACAGACCAAATCGGAGTCCAAAAAAGAGGGTGCAAAAGAAGAAGAAAACAGTCCTATCTTTAGCATGGACCCATTCGTCGTAAATCTGATGAGCTCTCAACAGGTTCAGTATCTGAAAGTAACCATAAAGCTCCAATTAAAAAATGAAGAGACTGTCAAAGAAATAACCGATCACCTTCCTCAAGTCAGAGACACCATTCTGATTCTTTTAAGCAGTAAAGATTATGCCGGCGTCAAGACGGTCGAAGGAAAGATGGAGTTGCGCGATGAGATTATCGAGAGGGTGAATACGGTTCTAAAAGGAGAGAAGGTAAAAGCGGCTTATTTTACCGATTTCGTTGTTCAGTAAGAAGAAAGGCTGAGTAAAAAAAGATGGCAGATAAGGTTTTATCGCAAGCTGAAGTCGACGCGCTTCTTAACGGCGTCTCTTCCGGAACTGTCAAAACAGAAGCGGCGCAGGCTCCTTTGGGTATTAGGGCCTATGACCTGACAAGTCAGGACCGGATCATCCGGGGGAGGATGCCCACCCTCGATATTATCAACGAACGCTTTTCACGTGTTTTTCAGGTTACTCTCTCATCGACCCTCAGAAAAACCGTCGAATTTTCTCCTCTCTCCGTAGAAGTTATAAAATTCAATGAATTTATGAGAAGAGTTCCCGTCCCCAGCAGTCTGAATATTTTAAAAATGGAGCCCTTAAGGGGGAATATTCTATTATCGCTGGATGCCCGGCTTGTTTTTATCCTTCTGGATTATTTTTTTGGGGGAAAAGGGCAAACCTATGTTAAGGCCGAAGGGCGTGATTTTACCCCTATCGAACAAAAATTCATCGAAAAAATAGTCGATTTACTTATCGTGGACCTTCAAAAAGCCTGGTACCCGGTCTATCCGGCAACCCTTTCAATGGTACGCCGTGAAATCAATCCTCAGTTTGCCATGATTGTGGCCCCCACAGAGGTGACCATTACGGTTGTTTTCAAACTGGAGTTGGAGGATAAGACCTGGAACATCTACCTTTGCCTTCCTTATCCGACCATTGAGCCTATCCGGGAAAAATTATATGGGGGATTCCAGAGTGATCAACTCGAAGTTGACCGGCAGTGGGGAGAGCGGTTCAAAAATCAATTGCAGGGTTGTAATGTGAATGTCACCGCTGAGCTCGGAACGGCGGACCTTACGTTGAGGGACCTTGGCGAGCTATCCGCAGGAGATATTATTTTATTGGATAAAGGTGTGAATGAGGAGCTTAGGTTGAAAGTCGAGGATCGGACAAAATTTCTCGGGACCGCCGGTATTTTCAACGGAAATACCTCGGTAAAAATAAAAAGAGTGGTCCGTTATCAGGAGGATGAAATCAATGGCGAATGAGACAGAAAATGGCCAGTCAAAACCGGCCGCTGAGATCAAAAAAAATCCACCTGCGGGTGAAGTGAAAAGTGCGGCCTTTTCTCCGATACAGGAGAGTCAAACCGGAGAAGCGATGAAGAATATCGATTTTATTCTCGATGTTCCTTTAAAAGTGAGCGTTCTTCTCGGAAGTGTCCGGATGATGATCAGAGATCTCCTCCAGCTGGGTCAGGGATCGGTCGTCGAGCTTGAGAAGCTTGCAGGGGAGCCGATGGAAGTTCAAATCGGCGACAAGTTGATTGCGCGGGGAGAGGTGGTTGTCGTCAACGACAAGTTCGGGGTCAGGCTTACAGATATCGTCAGCCCGACGGAACGTATTAAACAATTGAATAAATAGGCCCAATGGATCTTTTAACAGGAATTATTAAAACAGGATCAGCTCTGGCATTTGTTCTGGGAATGATCTTCATTGTCAGCCTGCTGGCTAAAAAATATCTCGGAAACCGGTATGGAATTGCCCGGCCAGGCCCCTTTCTCCAGGTCATTCATTCGATCTCGATTGGCTTGAAAAAAGAGATCACCCTGGTGGAAGCCGGGGAGCACTATTTAGTTCTGGGGGTGACGGCCAATCAGATTTCGCTCCTGATCAGAATAAAAAAGGAATCCTTTAATACCACCAATACCTCTCAAGAGAAACATGACCATGAACGGATTTAACAAAAAAAGCCCGATCTTTCTCCTGATTCCTTTTTTAATTTTATTATGGGGAACCCCTGTTTTAGGAGCACAGGGAACAGGTTCCGGCCCCTCTATTTCAATTCAAATGGGAAACGGACAGCCGATCGAAATGTCCGTCGTCATTCAGATATTCCTTTTGTTAACGGTATTATCTCTGGCTCCCGCGCTGTTTATCATGATGACCTCTTTTATCCGTATTATCATCGTTCTTTCATTTTTGAGGCAGGCGCTGGGGACTCAACAGACTCCCCCCAACCAGGTCCTGATCAGTCTGGCTCTTTTTCTGACTTTCTTTATCATGTTTCCGGTCTGGCATAAAATAAATACAGAGGCCTTACAGCCTTACATGGACCATAAAGTCAGCCAGGCAGAGGCCTTGAGCCAGGCGGAAGGGCCGATCAGAGGCTTCATGTTAAAACAGGTTCGTGAAAAGGATCTGGCATTATTCGTTCAGATCTCAAAGATTCCGGCGCCAAGATATTCCAATGACGTCCCCCTCTATGTGATTACGCCGGCGTTCATGATCAGCGAGCTTCGCACGGCGTTCCAGATCGGTTTTTTGATCTACCTCCCGTTCTTAATTATCGATATGGTGGTTGCGAGCATCCTGATGTCGATGGGAATGATGATGCTCCCTCCGGTCATGGTCTCACTCCCCTTTAAATTAATTTTATTTGTTCTCTCTGACGGGTGGTTTTTAGTGATTGGATCGCTTGTCAAAAGTTTTGGAGCTTGAAATGACCCCTGATTTTATCGTTGACCTCGTTCAAAGGACCATTGAGACGACGCTCCTTGTTGTCGCTCCCGTTCTGATGATCAGTTTGATTGCAGGGCTTGCGGTCAGTCTGTTTCAGGCGGTTACCCAAATTAATGAATCGACCCTGACATTCCTCCCCAAGATCCTGGCCGTGGCGCTTGCGCTGGTTATTTTTATGCCCTGGATGATGTCTGTTCTGGTCAGTTTTACGACTCATATGTTGACCAGCATTTCATCCGGAGCGGGATAAAAAATGGATCAACTTATTAACTCCGTCATCAATAACCAAACCGCCTTTCTTTTTATCATGACAAGAGTCTCTTCGTTTATGGCGGCCTTACCCATTCTGGACGGGAAAAGTGTTCCCCATTCCGTTAAAATATTACTGGTCCTGTCGATCGCTTTCGTCTTATTTCCGGTTGTTCATGTCAATCTGCCCTCTCCGGGCCTCTTCGACTGGTTCATTGCTTTTCTCAGAGAAGCTCTCATCGGCCTGCTCATGGGTTTTGGAACCCGGGTGGTTTTCGCCGCGGTCGAGCTCGGCGGAGAGCTTTCCGGCCTTCAGATGGGGTTAAACGCGGCCAATCTCTATGATCCTGCTTCCAGCCGTCAGGTCTCGCTCATCGGAAAATTTGAAGTCTTTATCGCGGTCATGATCTTTTTCGGGGTAAACGCTCACCATATTGTTCTAGAAGCTCTGGTATCGAGTTTTTCGATTCCCTACCAGCCAGAGGTGAGTGTCTCATCCTCTCTGGCGCACTATCTGATCAGAGTGACAGGGGAGATGTTCGTGCTCGGAATGAAAATAGGGATTCCGGTACTGATGACCCTTCTGATGACCACTGTTGCGATGGGAATTCTTTCAAGAGTTGTCCCTCAGATCAATATCTTCTTCCTGAGCTTTCCATTGACGATAGGGCTTGGCCTTTTGATTTTGGGGGCCTCAACGTCCATGATCATTTCATTGGTCAGCCGGGAGTTTCACAACCTTGGCGGGGTACTCAATGAGCTTTTACAGAGGGTGTAGAGGGTAGAGAATGGATACCGACCAGCAGGATAAAACTGAAAAGGCAACTCCAAAGCGCCGTGCCGAGGCGCGTAAGAAAGGGAATGTCCCGAGGAGCCGCGAGGTGACCTCGACCCTTCTTATTCTCGGAGGGGCTTTTATTTTGAGCATTTTCGGCCCCTTAATGATTTCCCAATTTAAAGAGTTGATGATGACGCTCTGGGCGCAATCTTTCTTCAGGCCGATGGATCAAAGAATGTTCTATGGATTGATGATGACAGGGATGGTTGAGAGCATGAAGATCCTCCTCCCCCTTCTTTTTATTTTCAGCGGGATCGCCATCATTTCCATCGTCGGACAGCAGGGATTGATATGGACAGGCTCCATTTTTGCGCCCGACCTCTCCCGTATCAATCCTCTCTCCGGGATCAAAAAACTTTTTTCTCTTCAATCAAGCGTGGAAGGGATAAAAGCCTTTCTCAAACTTTGTCTCATCGGCTATGTCGCCTATTATTCCGTCCGTAAAAATCTTCCCCTGGCGATTGAATCGGTGCAGTCTTCGTCAGAGGATGAGCTGCGGTTGATGGCCGGACTCCTGTTCCATCTTGCGCTATGGATGGGCGGGGTCATTTCTGTCCTGGCAGCCGCGGATTATGGGTATCAGAGATGGGAGTACGAGCGGAAAATAAGAATGACCAAACAGGAGATAAAAGATGAAATGCGGCAACACGAAGGGAGCCCGCTGGTCAAATCCCGGATACGGAGCATTCAGAAACAACTGTCACGAAACAGGATGATTGCCGAAGTTCCAAAGGCGGATGTGGTGGTCACCAATCCGACGAGGCTTGCCGTGGCCCTCATGTATAAGCAGGACTCCATGGGCGCGCCCCGCGTGGTGGCAAAGGGAGCAGGTGTCATCGCCCAGATTATCAGAGAAAAAGCAAGGGAACATGGCATTCCCGTACTGGAAAACAAGCCGCTTGCCCGGTCCCTTTTCAAACAGGTAAAGGTGGGAGGGACCGTCCCCCAGAACCTTTACAGAGCTGTGGCCGAGGTCCTGGCCTATGTTTATCGTCTCCGGGGAAAAATGAATTCAAATCCTCAGAGACCGGGAAAGGCTTAACAAATGGCAGAAACATTAACCCATAACAGACCTGCAGGCATTGTGGTGAAAAGCGGCGCGATGGTCCTCAGTGTCGCCGTGGTGGGAGTTCTTCTTCTGATGATTATGCCTCTTCACCGGGCTGTTCTCGACCTCCTTCTTGTCTTTAACATGGGATTGGCCCTCACCATCATTTTCGTATCGATGTATACCTTAAAGCCGGTTGATTTTTCCGCTTTTCCCTCCATTCTTCTGATTGTCACCCTGTTTCGCCTTTCTTTAAACGTGGCTGCCACGCGCCTGATCCTTATGCATGGGGGAGAAGGCTCCGATGCGGCGGGACAGGTGATCAAGTCTATCGGCGATCTTTTGGTCGGAGGAAGCTATACCGTCGGCCTGATTGTATTCGTTATTTTAATTGTCATTAACTTTGTCGTTATTACCAAAGGTTCAGGCCGTATCGCGGAGGTGGCGGCCCGTTTCATGCTGGATGCCATGCCCGGCAAGCAGATGAGCATCGATGCCGATCTGAATGCCGGGCTGATCGATGATAAGGAAGCGAGAAGAAGGAGACTGGCTATTTCCCAGGAGGCCGATTTCTATGGAGCCATGGACGGGTCCAGCAAATTTGTCCGGGGAGATGCCATTGCCGCCATACTCATTATTCTTGTGAATATTTTTGGAGGGTTGGTGATCGGCGTCCTCCAAAAGGGAATGAGCCTGTCTGAAGCCGCCCAGAATTTTACTCTTCTGACCGTGGGTGAAGGGCTTGTTGCTCAATTTCCGGCTTTAATCATTTCTACCGCCGCCGGCATCGTGATGACAAGGGCCGCGGCCGAATCTAATCTCGGAACAGAAGTCGGCAACCAGATCATGGTCCACCCACAGGCGATCCTGGGAGCTTCCGGGATCATCTTTTTCCTCGGCCTGATGCCGGGTTTTCCCCATGCCGCCTTTATTCTCCTTGCGGCAATGATGGCAGGGGGTGGAATCATGGTCAGGAATACCCGTGAGAAGGCAAAAGCGCAAGAAGAGGTCGAAAAGGCGAAACCGGCCGTTCGGGAGGAAAAGGCTGAAGGAATTGCGCCTCTCGACCTGATGGAGCTCCATATTGGATATAGCCTGATCCCTCTGGTTGATGAATCAAAGGGAGGGGAGCTTCTTAAAAGAATCAGCGCCATACGGAAACAGCTGGCTTCGGAACTGGGGTTTGTCATTTCACAGATTCATATCCAGGATAATCTGAAGTTGAAGCCGAATGAATATCAAATCTTAATTAAAGGAATCGAAGTGGCAGGGGGTGAGGCCATGGTCCATCATTACCTTGCGATGACCCCTTCGGGCATAGACCGGGGGATTCAGGGAATCCCTACAAAAGAACCCTGCTATGGACTTCCCGCGATCTGGATTAATGAAAAAGAAAAAGAACGGGCACAACTGGCCGGATACACCGTAGTGGATACCGCTTCGGTCCTTGCCACCCATCTGACGGAAGTCATCAGAAATAACGCCCACGAACTGGCAGGCCGGCAGGAGGTCCAACAGCTGATTGACCTGTTCAGCAAACAGTCGCCGAAGCTGGTTGAAGAATTGATCCCGAACCTTTTATCTCTTGGGGGAGTTGTCCGTGTTCTTTCACGGCTTCTGGCGGAGAGGGTCCCGATCCGTGATTTTAGAACGATCCTGGAAACCCTTGTCGACCACGCCTCCGTAACAAAAGACCCGGATATTCTTGTCGAGTACGTTCGGCAGGCGTTGGCCAGAACGATCACTCACCAGTACCAGTCTCCGGACCGGTCTCTCACGGTCATCACGCTCGATCCCAGGCTCGATCAGGCCATTGCCTCGGCGATTCAACAAACCCCTAACGGGACGTTTTTGACGCTGGACCCTGTCTGGACGCAAAAAGTCCTTCAAAAGATCAAACAGGCGTCTGACAGAATGATTTTAAAAAATGTTCAGCCGGTTCTCCTCTCTTCTCCTGTGGTAAGGCCGCACCTGAGAAAACTGACGGAAAGGCCGTTTCCGGCCATTCCGGTTCTATCGAGCAATGAAGTGGTCAAACAAATCAAGATTCAATCCTTTGAGAATATAAAACTGCCCGATGAAGATTAAGAAATTTGAAGCTTTAGAGATGTCAGAGGCCCTGAGAGCGGTCAGGGAAGAACTCGGCCCGAATGCGGTCATCCTCTCAACCCGCGAAGTGAGAAAAAAGGGGGGGATATTCGGGCTATTGAGCCGTCCTTTTGTGGAAGTGACCGCGGCGATAGACCCGCATCCGGTTCTCAAGAAAAATGAAGAAAATAAAGATTCATTTGAAAAGACTCTCAAGGAGATTAATTCCCTGAAAGAGGAAACCCCTTCGGCTGGCTTGTTTGAAGAAGACCCGCACGATTTAAAAGCATCCTTCGAGAAATTCAGAAAGGAGTGCCAGATTGAAAATGGACAGTTACGGGTTTGCCTGGAAGAAATGCGGAATGAAATGAGGAGGATTTCGGGATATAGCCTCCGGCAGCCGGAGGCTGAAATTTTCCCTTCCCGGTTGACTGCTCTTTTAGACCGTTTGGTGTCAAACGGGCTCGATAGGGGGACGGCTTTTGGTTTGGTCCATTTATTATATGAAAAGCTGACTCCTGAAGAACTCGAAGACTCCGATGCTGTAAAAGTTTATATCGAACAGATGGTGGCGGGCATCTTTAACAGGATTACCCCTCCCGGCGGCGAGGGGGAGAAAGAAATGCCGGCCATGGCTTTTGTCGGTCCGACCGGATCGGGAAAAACCACGACGCTTATCAAACTTGCCTCGCAATATGTTACGAAAAAGACGCCTGTAACCTTGGTAACGCTCGACACCTGCCGCGCGGGAGCGATCGAACAGTTGAAGATTTATGGGAGGATCATCGGGGCTCCTGTTTGTGCCGCCCCCACTTCTAATGAGCTGAGAAAACTCATTAAACAAAAGAAGAAAAATGAGGTTGTGTTGATTGATACCCCCGGAAGGAACTATCTGAATTCCGATCAAATGTCCGAATTAAAAGATCTGGAAGGGATATCCGGCCCTCTTGAAACGCATCTGGTTCTCTCTTCGCAGACCCGGGAAAAAGAGTTGAGCCGGATGATCGGACACTTTTCAGTGATTCCAATTGACCATCTGGTTTTTACAAAGACCGATGAAGTCAGGCCTTTGGGTTTTCTGCTGACCGTCATGAAAACCAATCGCAAACCGATTTCATATCTGACGACAGGACAGCGGGTCCCGGATGATATTGAAATCGCGACACCCAAAAAAATGACCGAACTTATTTTAAATTAAACGGAGGAGCCGTGGAAATAAATAAAAGAGTGAATTTTCCAAAAGTCATTGCAGTTACCAGCGGGAAAGGGGGAGTGGGAAAGACAAATGTGGTCGCCAATCTGGCTGTCTCCCTCTCCAAATTAGGGCAATCGGTTGTTGTTCTGGATGCCGATCTGGGGCTGGGAAATCTCGATGTCCTGTTTGGAAAAATACCGGATTTCACGCTTGAAGATGTGATTCTGGGGAATAAGAGTCTTGCAGAAGTGATCATCGATGGGCCATCGGGTATCCGTATTCTCCCCACTTCATCGGGTGCGGAGGATTTGACATTTCTGTCAGATGAACAAAAATTAAATCTTTTGGCGGAGTTTGACCGTTTGGAGCGAAAGGTTGATGTTTTACTCATCGATACGGGGGCCGGTATTTCTTCCAATGTCATTTATTTCAACACGATTGCGCAGGAAATCATTGTGATCTCCTCTCCCGAGCCGACTTCTATGACCGATGCCTATGCGGTTATGAAGGTCCTCTCACAGCGCCATGGGGAAAAAAAGTTTAAGATTCTTGTGAATATGGCCAGAAATGAAAAAGAGGGAAAGGAAGTTTTCCAGAGGCTTAGAATAGTTTCGGACAAATATTTAAATGTTTCCCTTGAATATATCGGTTTTATCTCCAGGGATGACTATCTTCCCATGGCGGTTGCAGAACAAAGGGCGGTCGTCGAGAAATATCCCTCGGCCAGGTCATCCCGGGAATTTAATCTCCTGGCCAAAAATATACTCGATTGGCCCGCTGACGATATCCCGAAGGGAAACATCCAGTTGTTCTGGAAAGGTATGGTAGCAGGAGCTTTTTAAATGGAAAAGGGGCCAGAAATGCCTGTCCTGCAGGATCGTGAAAAATTAATTGAGGAGTTTGTCCCGTTGATCCGGTTTATCGCATTCCGTTTTTCTTTCCGGCTTCCTCCTTCAATGGATATGGATGATTTAGTGAGTGCCGGAATCATGGGCCTGATGGATGCCGCCGGAAAATATGATTCCACGAAGAATGTCCAATTTAAGACCTATGCGGAATTCAGGATCAGGGGGGCCATGCTGGACGAAATCAGAAAGCAAAATTGGGTCCCGCGTTCGGTGTACGATAAGATGTCAACGCTTCAAAAAGCGCAGACAGACCTGACACGCTCCCTGGGGCGGCCTCCTTCTGCTGAAGAATTGGCCGGTGAACTTAAAATGACCCTGGAGGAAATGGAAAAATTCATGGTCGATACTCGATCGCTTACAATGATCAGTCTGGAAGACCTGGGACTGAATAAATACCGGGAAGACCTTTCCATCGGCAAGATTCTGGAAGGAGATTCCTGCAACCCTCTTCTTGGCCTTCTGAATCAGGAGAGGAAGGAAAAATTGATTCAGGCGGTCCATACCCTGACAGAAAAGGAACAGCAGGTTATCTCCTTCTATTATGTTGAAGAACTGACCATGAAACAAATCGGTCAGATTCTGGAGATCTCGGAATCCAGGATTTGCCAGCTCCACACCCAGGCGATTTTAAAGCTGAAAACAGCTCTTATCAATGATTGAATGAGGTGAATGGATCAAAAGGGGTAAATTTAACAATAAAATTAATCTAATAAAAAGAGGGGTGCTATGCCAGATTTAAATATGAAATTGCTTGTGGTGGATGATATGTCCACCATGAGGCGGATTATTAAAAACGCTCTCAAACAGTTCGGTTTTGTAAACATAGAAGAGGCAGAAGACGGCAACAGCGCATTGGCAAAACTTAGAGCCGAGAAGTTTGATTTTGTGATTTCCGACTGGAACATGCCGAATATGACCGGCCTGGACCTTCTCAAGGCGATACGGCAGGACCCCGCATTAAAAGCACTACCGGTTTTAATGGTGACCGCGGAGGCCAAAAAGGAAAATATTATGGAAGCCATTCAGTCAGGGGTCAGTAATTACATCGTTAAACCCTTTACCGCTGAAAGCCTTAAAGAAAAGATCGATAAAATCTTTGAACCTAAATAACAGATCAAATTCTAGCCGGAGAAAAACACCCTATGGAATTGGAAAACAAAAATTTGCCGGAGACAATAGACGGAGAGAAGGCCATGATGAATAATCAAACTCAGCAGAAAACTCAACTTGATGAGCCGGGAGGCTCCGTGGGTTTATATGATGCCATTGGCAGGCTCGCGAAAGATATGAATGACATGTTGATGAAACAGCAGGCCATCGAATCTCAAGTCAAGACCGCATCGGAAGATCTCCCCTTTGTTACCGGCCAGCTGTCTGACCTGAACCGTTTTACGGAAGAGGAGACGCATAAAATCCTTGAATTTACAGAAACGGTTTTAAATAACCATGACCTGTTATCGGCAAAATTAAAGTCTCTGGAAACCGATATCCATTTTCCTGATCGGTCAAGCTTCGGAGACCGGTTGTCCGAAATGAATGGTTTGATCAAAGAAAATAAAAAAGTCCTGATGGATATCCTGACCGGACTTTCTTTTCAGGACCTCGCGGGGCAAAGGCTAAAGAGAATGGACGTTGTCTTACAGGAACTCCAGGCCCGTATTCTCAAGCTGGTGGTGACCTATGGAATGGAAAAAAGAGGGGAAGATCTGGCGGTCTCAAAACAGAGGGCTTTATTAAATGAACTTGAATCCTCAACCGGCTCTAAAAAAATGGGACAAAATCAGGTCAATGATATTCTTAAGGAATTTGGATTTTAAAGAAACCTGAGGGAGTATCGAAATTGAGGTTTAAGCCATAATGGACATATTAACAGTTGCCGGAATTGTATTGGGATTGTCCGCTCTTATAGGCGGTCAATTTCTGGAGGGGGGGAGTGTCCAGTCCCTTATGCAATTCACGGCTGCTATCATTGTTATGGGAGGGACTCTGGGGGCCGTCATGGTCCAGTTTACCCTCCCTGTTTTTATTCGCGCCATGAAGATGGGCCTGGAGGCTTTCAGCTCTCCCAGGGATCATTCCCTCGATTATATTGGAAAAATCGTTGAGTATGGGAATGTGGTCCGGAAACAGGGGATACTCGCGCTTGAGAGTAAAGTCAAAGAGGTCAAAGATCCTTTTCTTAAAAAAGGGCTCCAGCTTTTAACCGACGGGATTCAACCGGGCCAGTTGAGAGAAATACTTGAAGTTGAAAGCGCGTTTCGTGAAGAATACCATGTCATGTCTGCCAGGGTGTTTGACGCGGCAGGGGGATATTGTCCTACATTCGGAATCATTGGAGCGGTCATGGGCCTTATTCATGTGATGGAAAATCTTGCCGATCCTGGAAAACTGGGGGCTGGAATCGCCGTTGCCTTTGTCGCGACGATTTACGGCGTCCTTGCGGCCAATTTGATTTTTTTGCCATTGGGCTCCAAACTGAAATTGAAGGGAAGAATGGAAGGAATCACCAATGAACTGGTGATCGAAGGCCTTATTTCGATTGCCGGAGGGGAGAACCCCCGTATGATTCAGGAAAGGCTCGAAGGTTTTCTCAAAGAGTCACAGAAGAAAAAATTAAAAAAGAAATAAACTCCCATTGCTTAATACCTGATTTCGAGACTCCCTCATGAAAAAGAAAAAAGAAGAAGAACATGAGAATAACGAGCGGTGGCTCATTTCCTACGCCGATTTTATTACGCTGTTATTCGCTTTTTTTGTGGTCATGTATTCTGTCTCGGCCATCAATGAAGGGAAGTTTAAAGCTGTTTCCGAGGCAATTCGCTCCTCCTTTAACCCGATTATTCCCTTTTCAGCCACCAATATCAGAATCACAGAAGACCAGGAAGGGACCCGAACCCAGGATGAGGTTTTTGATATCGGGATTCTCTTATTCCACAAAATCACGCTGGCCATCAAAGAAATTGATAATACGGGCAAGATCAAGGTGGATAAAGGGGCGAGGGGGGTCGTCATCCGTCTTCCGGATACGATGGTTTTTGAATCGGGTAAAGCGGATATCCTCCCTGGATTTAGCGACTCTCTTGCCAGGATCGGCAACCTGATCAAGGATCTCCCCAATGCCGTTCAGGTGGAAGGTCATACGGATAATTTACCGATAAAAACCCCCCTTTATCCATCCAATTGGGAGCTTTCTACCTCCCGGGCCGCCGCCATTGTACGCCGGCTAACCACCCTGTCGATCAGTCCGGACCGGCTTTCCGTTGCCGGTTATGGAGAATTCCGGTCAATCGCCTCTAACGATACCCCCGAAGGGAGGGCTAAAAATCGTAGGGTCGAAATTATCATACTGGAACCAAAAGATAACAAAAAAGAGGCGATCCCGGATTCCCAAAAAACAGCTGTAAAAACATCTTCTTGAATTACGGCAGGCTCTGCCTACTTTAATCGGCAAAAACTTCCTCCTTTCCTGATCCGTCTAAATTTTTCTATCAGAATTCTCTCTTTTTTGCCTCTTTTTTAGAATATTTCCTTATTCCGTTCTTTTCAGAATACTGGTATAGCTCTTGCATTACAACTCTTACAGGTTGATCAATCAAGAGAAACTACTTAAAAATCCTGGCCGTTTAGAAGGGGCCAGGGGAGAGAATGATGAATGCTATCTATCCCATGATGTCCGGCGCCATCGCCCAGGAAAAAAACCTGGAAATAATTTCGAATAATATCGCCAATGTCAATACCGCCGGGTTTAAAAAAGACCGGGGACTTTTTATGGGGTTGGATCCTCTGGGGGATTCCACTCCGGGAAAAGATAAAGGCGTTCTTCCGGTTTACGGATTCTTGAACCAGACAAGAACAGATTTTTCCCCCGGTGCGATTCAGAGTACAGGGGAGCCTCTCGATTTAGCCATAGAAGGGGATGGATTCTTCTCAGTCCAAACCCCTGAAGGGATTCGATATACCCGAAAGGGAAATTTTACTTTGAATTCAGAAGGCCAGATATCGACTGCAGAAGGAGGACTCTTAATGGGAACGTCAGGTCCCATTACCCTTCCCCCTGGGACAGTCCATGTCGATCAAGCAGGAAAAGTTTCAGTCAATGGAAGTGAAATAGATTCGCTACAAGTGGTTTCGTTTTCCAATCCCAATCATCTCGCCAAAACCGGAGGAACTTTTTTTGAAGCAGGGGGAGAGGGAGCGCTCCCTGCCGCTGAAGCTAAAATCCATCAGGGGAGCATAGAAGGATCGAATGTCAATCCGGTTGAAGAAATGGTCTCGATGATCAGAGTCATGAGACTTTATGAAGCGGCGCAAAAGGTTATTCATGCCGTGGATGATATGGCCTCCAAGGCCTCGAATGAAATAGGAAAAGTATAAAAGCAAACAGGCAAAGAACAATCTGGCCGTTGAGAAGTGGCCAGAGGCAAGGCCGCAGAAGCGAGGCAACCGGAGTGTACGCGATTAGTACATGAGGATTGTCGAGCGACGAGAACGCAGCATATGGCCGCTTATCAACGGATCAGGAGGGAGAAATTATGAAAGCATTAATGATAGCAAGTACCGGCATGGCCGCCCAGCAAGTTTCCGTAGAAATCATTGCAAACAACCTGGCCAACATGTCGACGACAGGTTTCAAACGAAGCACCGGAGAATTCCAGGATTTGATGTATCAAACGTTAAAGACCGCCGGAACCTCCACCGGGACAGGAACTTTGCCGGTAGGTGTTCAGATCGGTTCCGGGGTTCGGACGGTCGCGGTCCACCGGATTTTCGCCGAAGGGGAATTCCAGCATACTCAAAATCCTTTAGATCTGGCCATCGAAGGGGATGGTTTTTTTCAGGTCAGTCTGCCAGACGGATCAACGGCCTACACAAGGGCAGGGGCTTTGAAGCAAGACGCAGATGGAAAGCTGGTCACTTCAGACGGTTACCCTGTTCTCCCAAGCCTTACCATACCTCCGGATGCAATATCGATATCGATTTCACCGCAAGGAGCCCTTTCGGTCACCAAAGCCGGCGCCGTCGCGCCCGTTCAGATCGGAACAGTTGATCTGGTCCGCTTTACCAATCCGGCCGGACTCAACAGCCTTGGGAAAAATCTTTTTTCACCCACTCTCGGCTCCGGAGAAGCGCTGACCGGCTCTCCCGGCTCAGCGGGGTTCGGAACTCTTTTACAGTCGAAAACTCGAATGTGAACATTGCCGAAGAAATGGTCAGAATGATCATTGCCCAGAGGGCTTACGAAATCAATTCAAAAGCCATCCAGACTTCCGATGAGATGCTTGGCATGGTCAATAACCTGAAGAGATAATGATGATGAAAAATGCGCTATTGATATTTTTAACCGCAGGGCTTTGTTTCGGCTGGATCAATCAAGCCGTTTCCGATTCCGGGGCCGAAGATAAATCCTCCGGAGGAGCCAAAATAAAAAGTTTAATCCGCCATTACGTTTCTGATCGGCTTTCCGTTCCGGAGTCTGAAATTGAAGTCCGGCTGGCAACCTCTATCAATGAACCTTCCAGCCCCGGACTTTCGGAAAAAGAATATTCTATTCATGAAGGGAATCCCGGTCTGTTGTTGGGCCATACGGTATTCTTGATCAATTCTCTTAAAACCCCGGAAGGATCCCGGCCTCAATGGGTGGTTGCGGATGTTGAACGGATTTACTCTGCCATCGTACCCGTTCATCCGTTAAAAAAGTTTCAGATTGTTCAGCCGGAGGATGTTGAGATTAAACAGGTCCATTCTTCCAGCCGTGAAGAGCCTGTAAGATATCTGGCGAAAACCGTCGGAAAGAGGGTGACACAACAGGTCATGCCGGGAATTCCGCTGACCGAGGCTCTTCTTGAGACCGCGCCTCTTTTCCACACTGGCGATCGTGTGACCTTGCTGGTCGAGACAGGAAGCGTGGTTATTACGGCGCCGGGAAGGGCGATGGAAGAAGGTTTTAAGGGAAAAATCATTTCCGCGGTAAATCTGGAATCACGCCGGGTGGTCTACGGCGAAGCGTTGGATGGAAAAACGATTAAAATAGGGCACGTGGCGCCATGAAAAACTCTCTTTTTCTCATTATTTTGATGATCACTGGCATGATCTCAGCCTGCGCAAGTTTAGATCGCACGGCTCGTTCCAGATCCATAGAAGAGTCCGTGATGCCTTCTTTAACAGATATTGAAAAGACAACCTCTGCCGAGGGATCTCTCTGGCGTGGAAATTCCTCGAAGGCTTTTTTTTACCAGGACCCCAGGGCCGGGCAGGTCGGCGATCTGGTTAAGGTTCTGGTGGTGGAAAACGCAAAAGGGAGTAAAGACGCCGCGACAAAAACCGGAAGAACCTCCTCGATAAAAGCCACGACCGGGGCTTCATTGGGTCTTCCGACAAACACCACGAATAATCTTCAGGCAGGAGGCTCTTATACCGACCAGTTTGACGGAAACGGATCGACATCACGGGATCAATCGTTGACAGCAACGGTTCCCTCGGTTGTCACCCGGGTCTATCCCAACGGCAACCTTTTTATTAAAGGGCGCCGCGAAGTGATGATTAATAATGAAAAAGCAACGATTTCCGTGGCCGGCATTATCAGGCCTGAAGATATCGGTCCGCAAAACACGATTATATCGACCGCTATAGCGGAAGCTAAAATTGAATACACAGGAAAAGGAGTCCTTGCAGATAAACAGCATCCCGGCTGGCTGATCAGAATGCTCGCCTGGGTCTGGCCTTTTTAATGGAGAAAATAAACCCGATGAAACACTATTTAAAAAGTAAACGAAGCCGGACAGCGATCTTTTCCTTTTTGAGCCTTTTTTTTATTCTTTATTCGGCTTCTATTTCAGAAGCCGCCAGAATCAAAGATATCGCAAATATCGAGGGGATCAGGGAAAACTCATTGGTCGGTTACGGCCTGGTCATCGGGTTAAATGGGACCGGGGACAAGTCGGGGACCACTTTCACCATCCAGAGTCTTGCCAATATGTTAAACAAAATGGGGATAGCTGTTGATCCTTCGGCCATAAAAGTCAAGAATATCGCCGCCGTTATGGTTACGGCGAAGCTTCCGCCTTTTATCCGGCAAGGAAGCCGGATCGACGTCGCCGTTTCTTCTCTGGGAGATGCGACCAGCCTGCAGGGAGGAACGCTTCTGGTCACCCCTTTAAAAGGAATTGATCAACAGGTCTATGCAATCGCCCAGGGGGCGGTTTCAATAGGAGGGTTCCTCGGCGGAAAAGAGGGAGACAGTGTTCAGAAAAACCATCCTACCGGAGGAAGAGTCCCCGGCGGAGGCCTCGTTGAAAACGAAGTTAAAGTAAATCTTGAAGGAAAAGAATCTATTAATCTGGCGTTAAAACAGCAGGACTTTACGACGGCGATGCGTCTTTCTCAGGCCATTAATAAAGGACTTAACCTTGAAGACGCCGCTTCTCCCGTTAACTCGGAAATCGTTCAGATTAAAGTCCCCGAAAATTATAAAACAAGAGTGGTGGAATTGATTTCATTGGTCGAAGGGCTCGATGTTCCGGTAGATGTTCCGGCCAGGGTCGTTGTGAATGAAAGAACCGGAACGATTGTCATGGGGGAACAGGTGAGGATCTCCGATGTCGGAATATCCCATGGGAATTTAACCATCCGGGTCAAAACCGATTTACAGGTTTCTCAGCCCTCTTCTTTTGGGCCTGAAAGCTCAAAAACAGTGGTCGTCCCTAAAAGGGAAACCTCTGTTACAGAAGAAGACGCGCGGATGGGTGTTTTAAAAGGAGGGACAACTTTAGGCGAAGTGGTATCAGCCCTGAACGCGATAGGGGTGACGCCGCGGGACCTCATCGCGATCCTTCAGGCGATGAAGGCCGCAGGGGCGCTTCAGGCCGAACTGGAGATTTTATAAATGAACCCTATAAACCCTTCAACCTATCAACCTATCAACCTATCAACACCTTCTGATCATAAGAAGATAGCTGAAGCGGCCAGGGGATTTGAGGCATACTTTGTGCATCAATTACTTCAGGAGATGAGAAAAACCATCCCTCATAATGGCAATGGATTCGGCGGCGGCTTTTATGAAGGTTTATTTGATGAGGCTCTGGCTGAAAAAGTGGCCCAGGGAGACGGGATAGGGATGGTAAAAACCATCATGAATAAAATTTATCCCCCATCCGATAAAAAAGTCTAAAGTTTTGGTTTCAATGTGCCGATAAGTTAATTGAAGGCCCTTCAAAATGGAAGGAAAACATTAACTTATTGTTTTTAAAGGAGTATTTATGAAAATCCCGGATTATAACGGCCCAAAATTTCCGGAAATAAGCAGGACTGAGAAACCATCTGTCCAAAAAAAGTCCATTTCTGAGTCTTCTGAAAATGGGGATATTTCGACTAAAGATTCCGTTAAAATTTCTTCGGAAGGGGAAGAATTACAAAAAACACACCAGGCTATTCTTTCTCAATCTGAATTCAACGCTGGAAAAGTTGCTGAAATCAAATCACAAATGGAAAAGGGTCAATACAAGATCGATCCCGAACGGATAGCCAATTCAATTATCCGGGAAACTCTTTTAAACAGAATGAGACAAGATGATGAAAAATAATTCTGTTATGCTTCCATCTGCAGGCAGGTCCCGGTTCATCCCCGACGATTCCCTCATAAACCTTCAGTTTCTTCTGGATGAAATGACCCGCCTGTTACAACAGTTTGTTAAATCCCTGCAACAGGAAAAAACTCTGATCATCGACGGCTCTCCGGAAGAATTGATGCGATGTGTCGAAGAGAAAGACGCGGTCTTGCATCGGGTAAGTCTTCTGGAAAAAAAGAGTCAATTCATGGTCCAACAGATCAGTCTGGCGGCAGGAAAAAAAGAGACTCTCGCCCTCAGACAGCTCATTCCCATGATTCAAGGATCATTTAAAACCCGGTTTGAGAGGTCTCTTTCGGGGCTCGAGGCTCTGTCAGCCAGCATTGCCGAGTTGAATCAAATCAACGGCTTGCTGGTTGAAAAGACATTAAAAAGAGTTTCTGACCTGGTTCAGCTTATTCACTATCTGTCGGGGAATACGGCGACTTATACGGCGTCCGGCGCTATGGAAGAACATTCTCTTCCCGGCAGAATTTTAATTAAAGGTTAATGAAATGTCAGGACTATTCGGAATTTTTGATATCGGAAAATTAGCGATGCAGGCCAATCAAAAGGCCATTTCCGTCACTTCCAACAATATCGCCAATGTAAATACGCCGGGCTATTCCCGTCAGGAAGCTATTTTTGAAACGACTCCCTCGGAGCAAACCGGAGCAGGTCCGATCGGCACCGGTGTCCAGATCGGGCAGATCAGGCAGATGGTCGACAAATTTTTGGAAGGCCAGATTCAGTCAGAGAATTCCAGTCTCGGAGGGTACCAGGTTGATCAAAACACGCTCAGCCGGTTGGAGAGCATCTTTAACGACTCTCAGGGAACAGGCCTTCAACAGGCCCTTGGCGGATTTTTTAGCTCCCTTCAGGATCTTGCTAACAAACCTCAGGGCCTTACCGAACGGACGATGGTTTTATCAAAGGCCCAGATACTTTCTCAACAGTTTGCCAACGCCTGGTCACAGATGCAGGATATCCGGAACAATCTGAACAGCGATGTTGCCGGAACGATCAATACGGTCAATTCGCTGGCGGCAAGAATTGCCGAGTTGAACGGACGGATCAGCCAGACCGAGATAACCGGCCAGCAGGCGAATGACCTTCGGGACCAACGCGGGAGGCTCCTCAATGAATTGGCCGATAAAATTGATATTTCAACGTTTGAAAACAGCCAGGGCCAGATGACCGTTATGATTACAGGAGGGAAGCCTCTGGTCGAAGGGATCCGGACAAACGCCATTCAGGGCGCTGTCAATCCCGGGAATTCCGGATTTTTAAATATTGAGTTTGTCCCGGCGAACGGAACCCCTGTAGATATTACTTCTTCAATCGCCGGCGGGCGGTTAAAGGGTCTGCTCGATATGCGGGATAACGTGGTTCCCGGGTTTATGACCCAGCTTGACCAGCTGGCGTCGGCGGTTATTACCGAGGTTAATCTACAGCATCAGGCCGGTTTTGATTTAAACGGCAATGCCGGAGGAAATTTCTTTGCTCCGACCGCACCGGGAGCAAGCGCCGCCGGAACGATGGCCGTGGCGATTGCCGCACCAAACCTGATAGCGGCATCCTCTACAGCGGCGGGTGTTCCGGGGGATAACGGCAATGCTCTTTTGCTAGCCCAACTGCAGAATAAGTCTGTGGCGGCCCTTGGGAGCGCGACTTTTCAAGATTTTTACGGCAATTTTGCGGGCCAGATCGGGACGCAAGCCCAGTCTGCGCAGTGGAATCTATCGGCTCAAAAAGGGATGATGCAACAATTGAGCGCCCGGCGGGAATCGTTTTCCGGCGTATCTCTCGACGAAGAGATGACAAATCTGATGCAGTACCAGAGGGCTTTTCAAGCTTCTGCCCGGCTGATTACGTCGGCGGATGAAATGATGCAGACTCTACTGGATATGAAGAGGTAAGATGCGCGTATCAGAACAGATGATCTATAATTCATTGATTGATTATATGCAGAAGAATACGGATGCTTTACTGCAACCTCAGCAAGAGATAGCGTCGGGAAAGAAAATAAACCGGCCTTCCGATGATCCCCTTGGATTTACGAAAGTGGTCAGTCTGAATGCCATGAAAGGAAAACTCAATCAATACCTGAGAAATCAGGATGCCGCCCAGAGTTTTATGGAAGCCACAAATAGCGCACTGGACCAGGCATCCAAAATCCTGAGTGATATTAAAAGTGTCGCGCTTAACGCGGCTTCAGGATTAACCCCTCAGTCTCAGCAATATGACTCAAATCTTCTTGCCGGCAATATGACATCTCTTCTTGAAGTCGCCAATACCAGTTTCCAGGGAGAGTATCTCTTTGGGGGATTTAAAAACGGAGCTCTCCCTTATAACAGCGCCGGAGTTTATCAGGGAGACGGAGGCCAAATCATGACAGAGATCGGTCCCGGTGCAACCGTTCAACGGAATCTTCCGGGACAGGATGTTTTTGGAACTGCCTTAGGAGGGGTTGATATCTTCGCCACGATCCAGGCCCTTCAGACCGCGATAAACAGCAACAATCCGGCCGGAATTCAGGCCGCGCTCGCCCCCCTGGATACTGCCCAACAGCAGATCTTGAATGCCCAGGGTATTCAGGCCACCCGAGTGGTCAGTCTTGATTCCACCCGGGATTATGTCAAAAACCTTTCTCACACGACGACAACGATCCGGTCTCAGCTTGAAGATGCCGACATGGCGACTGTCATCACCCAGTTTAATGCGCAACAGACCGCCTTACAGGCTGTTCAGGCGATGGCGTCAAAAGTCATGAACCTCAACCTGGTCAATTTTCTGAAATAGGCACTTTTCTCCTGGTATTATTTTCCAAGGGGCTCGCGTCGCCCCCTTCACCGTAGGGGCGACCCCCTGTGGTCGCCCAGGGCAGGCACAGGGGCCTGCCCCTACTGGCAAAATATGATTAATATTGTCCCCTCATTCGGTCTACAAATATTTTTTTCCTATTTTTATATATTTTGTATTTGACAAATGTAAAATATCAGATATAATAAACTTACTGGATTGTTTTGGTAGCTTATGACTGTTATTAGAGATGTAACCGAAAAAGCCCAAAAATATCTTGAGACAGAGGATATCCTTCTTTTTATCGGTTCCCGCCAAGCTGGTAAAACGACAATCTTGAAACAACTGCAAAAAATTCTGCAAAAGAAGGGGCAACCGTCTCATTTTATCAATCTTGAAGATCCCGATTATCTTAAACTCCTGAATGTTTCGCCTAAGAATCTTTTTAAAATATTTTCACTCGACCTCCGTCAAAACACTTTCATCTTTATTGATGAAGTGCAATATCTGGAAAACCCCTCGAACTTCTTAAAATATTTTTATGACGAATATCGCGGAAAAATAAAACTTTGCGTCTCCGGCTCTTCTGCATTCTATATTGACGAGAAATTTAAAGATTCTCTGGCCGGGAGAAAAAGAATGTTTTATGTTTTTACCTTTTCATTCAGAGAGTATTTAAGGTGCAAAGGGGAAGATGATCTGTCGCAGAAAGATTTCAACTCTCTCTCGTTATCTGAAAGAGAAAAAATTTCATTCTTCTACCAGGAGTATATTATTTATGGAGGCTATCCACGGGTTGTTCTGGCCCCGCTGGAAGAGAAAGTGGAAATCCTGAGAGACCTGGCTTATTCGTATGTT
>JACOTA010000070.1 GCA_016178585.1 Nitrospirota bacterium | reverse complement strand
GTCAATACCGGAATCGTCAACACCGGGCATTGAGCCCGCTGAATCACTCTCTCCGCCGTACTCCCGAGTAAGATATGAGCCAGGCCTGTCCGGCCATGAGTCCCCATGACCACCAGGTCCACCGCATACTCCTCAACCGCTTTGAGGATTTCAATGGAAGGAATCCCGCTAATGCAATAACCCTCGGCCTCGATTCCCCTTTCTTTTAACTTATTCGCCTGTTTCCTGGTCTTTTCAACCAATTCTTCCCTTAAATCAAATGGATAGGGGGGCTGTATCCAGGAAGTAACGAGTGGATAACCCGCTAATTCCATCACATGGAGAAGAAAGATTTCAGCTTTAAATACTTTGGCAATGGATCCGGCGCATTCCTCCGCTTTCCGGAAACATTCCGAAAAATCCGTTGGAACCAGTATCCTCTCTATTCCCAAATGGGAACCTGTTTCTTTTTTCGATTTAACCATTCTAACCTCTCAGCTTATTCTATTTTGCTCTCATTGCAGCCGGGTCGTCATAGATGGCCGCCCAGCCAGAGGGGTCCTTGAAGATGCGGATGCATTTGATCCTTCGCTCCGGTGTCAGGTCAAACCAGTGCCGGGTGTAGGCCGGAACCACCAGGAGGTCTCCGGCACTCACGGTGACATCGAAGATCAGGTCCGCCTTCCAAATGGTGAAGACGCCGCTCCCGTCCGCCACAAACCGCACCTCATCATCAACATGATGATGTTCCCGTCTGAACTTTCCCAGGATCGAATCGAGGTTTGGAGTCAAATCGGACAACATCACAATATCCTGCGTAATGTAACCCTGTCGGGACTTCAGACGGGCGATTTCCGGAGAGTAAAACTCAATGATTGCATGCTGTTCGTCAGGGCTGAGCCTGTAGGAGTCCTTCAGATGACCATTGATCCGCTCCACCCCCCAGAATTCATAGTTTACTCCCTGCTTTTTCAGGTAGGTTGAGACCGCCTTTTTCTCATGCAAGATTTCTCCACTCCGATGGATCCGGATCGTTGCCATCTCATCTTTCCTTTCATGATGGGGCCGCCCATTTATAAAAAAAACGGGGAACCCAGAAGAATTCCAAGGAAATTAACCCTTGATCTGCACATCAAGGGGGGAGGATTCCTAGAAATCAACTCTGAATTCCCCGTTGACCCTGCGCGGTGGGTCTCGGGCCCGCATATCGCCGGATTCGCGATCGGGAATTCACCACCGATCAACTGCCTCTAACGATCAGAACTGTAGGTCACGTCCGATACGCCGGTCACTACCTCTTTTTTCAGGTTGTTGTCCATCCAACAACACATCCTGAAGACTAAAGTTTATAGTTGATCCTCAGATTCGGAACACCGATCACCGTTGCCGATGCATTGGAGGGCTGCCCTGTCACAGAGACGCTGGTGCCAAGCAGCGCGGCAACGGCATCTATCGTCCAATTCCCGGCTGTAGCCCGCGCGCCAAGCGCGGGAGCCATAACGCCTATTTTAGTTCCGCCACCGATATCCACAGAGGTATAAAGAAGCTCTACCCCGACAATGAGATTGGATTTCAGGGGATAAAGAGCTGCCCCGGCGGCGTCAAGGTTTGTTGTATTATTCGCTACGCCCCCCGCCGTGTCCTGACCGTACCCAAGGTTTAAGTTCAAAATAAGAGGACCTGCCCAGGTATAGGCGGCTCCCACCCTTAACGAAGAACCGGAACTACTCGCTGACGCGGTATTGCTTAATGAGCTGGAACCATAACCGATCCAGTAGCCCAGCCCGGGGACAAGGCCTGCGCCTTTCAGGGTCAATCCAAGATTATTGGCGTTTGCCGCTGGCAGAGTTAGATCGCTCCTGAAACCGGGCAAGCGGCCGAGCCGGAGTTCAAGAGCTTGAGTTATCCCGATATTGACACTTGATAAACCCATACTTCCGATTGTGGCGCCGCCGCCTCCAACCGTTGTGTCACCTGTGCTCAGGACATTCAGTTTTTGACCGACCCAGTCGAGATCGACATTGATCTCATCCGCTCCGATGACCGATCCCAGTTCCTGAACGAGGGCCCGTGAGGGACCTGCCAGAGAAGGTGATGCAAATCCGAGTATCACCAGTGCAACTGTTAAAAGAGTTAAGAATTTCTTCATGATCATCTCCCATCTTTATTTGATGTTAAGGTTATTTTAGTTCGAAACTGACATTTTCCGGAATCGGTCACCAGATGCCACAAACCACGAACCCGGCGACATGAAATATAATCGAGATATGGAGGCTATGCTATCTTGAAATCGTGGGGGGAGACAATATGACAATTGCACTATTTTAGTTATGCAATTGCTATATGGGTGATTTCCCGATCACAAAATTGGTGATAAGAATTCAGAAGAAGGTTGTGTTTATTTAACGGAAAGAGTTTGAATGAGATTTTGCTGAAAGGCCAGGGCCACAGCCTCCACCTTGCTGTGCACCTGGAGTTTTTCAAGGATATGCTGAATGTGAAGACGCACCGTGGAATAACTGATGCAGAGCCTGTCAGCGATCTCCTTTGTCCCCAGGCATTGGGCCATCAGCCTGAGGATTTCAGTTTCACGCCGGGTGAGGACCGACATCTTTGTGGCCGAAGAAGCCTGGTCAGCCCCGGGGACGCGGCCCCTGACTTTCAAAACTTCCAACACCCTGGAAGCGACCTGCTCAACAAGGCCTTCGACTCTCTCCGGACCGGATACCGGCCGGAACTGGTGGATAATAATGGGAGCTTTCCGCCCCGGACCCGGAACCAACAGGATACTTACATTGAGCCATACCTGATGGCCAGCTTTTGTGGTCATCTGAATCGTATAGTTTTTAACCAGGCGCCCCTTTTTGGCCACACTCACCACTGAACATCCTTTAAAGCAGAAAGGATTGTCCGCCGAGTCTTTACCGGGAAGAACTTTATAACATAATTTTCCAAGCACCTCATCCGGTGTAAATCCCAGGACCTCCTGGGCCGCTTTGTTCCACAAGATGAACCGGCACTCGGAATCGATGGCAAACACCCCGTCCGCGGTGTTGGAAAGCAGTTTCAGCACGTCAGTCATGACCACTTTCTCCTTCAAGGTGAGAAGATGATACGACAAACGATCTTTCCTTTCAAGACAGAAAAAAGAGAAGAAGACCCCAAAAATAAAAAATGGGAACATTTCTGCTCCCCTTTTTTATTTTCATTTTTTCTTTCAGAAAAGATTATTTTCCGGTTTTAACCAGTTTGAGTTTTGGCGCGAGCTCCGCCATCACCATATCAAACCGCTCTTCCGTGACCATTTCCAGAGCTCCGGGAACCGGACAGATATCGGCGCAGATATAACATCCGATACATTTGTTCTTGTCGACGATATGGATCTGCTTCGACTCCCCTTCAATGGCGTCAACGGGACAGGCTTTTTTACACATTAAACAGCCGGTACAGCTCTCATAAATCACAGCTTTAGGCCGCAGGGCGATAAAATCTGAAATGGTATCGGTCGGACAACTGGGGATGCATAATCCGCAGTTGATACATTTGTCATAATGAATTTTTGCGAGATTGTTTTCCATGGTAATCGCTTCGTAGGGGCAGGTTTTGACACACTGGTCGCAGGCCACGCATCCCACGGTGCAATTTTTCTTGGTGGCGGAACCCTTATCCTGAGACGCACACGCGACAATCACCTTTTTACTTACCGGCCACATTTCAATCACATCTTTCGGACAGGCAATGGCACAAATGCCGCAACCGGTACAATAATCATCATTAATGATAGGAAGCATATTTTCGTCCATGGCGATGGCCCCGGGGAAGGGACAAACCGCTACGCAGGTTCCCAACCCGATACAGGCAAAGGAACAAGATTTGTCTCCTCCGGCAACCAGCGTTGCGGCCGTACAGTCATAAACTCCGTCATAGGTAAATTTCTTGGTGGTCTCCTCACACCCCCCTTTGCAGATGATCTTTGCGACTAACCGTTCTTCAGCGCCGGTATTATTCAGTTCAACACCCATGACCGCCGCAACGGCTTTTGCCGTCACCGCGCCGCCGACGGTGCATCCTGTGAGCGGGGCCTCCCCTGCCACAACCGCCGTTGCAAAGGGCTTACAGCCCGGGTACCCGCAGGCGCCGCACTGGGCATGAGGTAGAACATCGTCAATCTGCTCGATTTTCGGATCGCGCTGGACATGAAATTTTTTAGCGGCAAACCCCAGCCCATAGCTTGAGATAATTCCAATACTTCCCATCGTCAATAGTTCAATGATCATAGATTCAGTAAACTCCTACGTTGAATCGTTATTTAAATGGAATAAAATTTATTCTCTGATTAAGCCGGAAAATCCCATAAAGGCGAGCGCCAGAATCCCGGTGGTGATTAAAGAAATGGCCGCCCCCTGAAAAATACGCGGTATTTTTGCGAAAGCAAGGTTTTCTCTAATCATTGAAATAATCATTAAGGCAAGATAAAACCCTGCGGGAGCCCCGATCGCGTAAACCAGTGTTTCCCAGAAATTATATCCTTTATTCATAATTAAGAGAGGAACCGCCAGAACAGCACAATTTGTCGTGATTAAGGGAAGATAGATACCCAGAGACTGATAAAGCGCCGGCGTTGTTTTTTCCATAATGGTTTCAGATAACTGAACAAGGGCGGCGATGATTAAAATAAAGATAACCGTTCGAAGATAGGTAATATGAAGAGGGCTCAGGAGATATACGTCGACAAACCAGGCGATTAAGGATGCGACGGTAATCACAAACATGGTCGCCAACCCCATGCCAACGGAATTTTCTACCTTTTTCGTCACTCCTAAAAATGGGCATAATCCCAAGATTTTTGTTAAAACATAGTTGTTAACGACCAGGGTACTCATGAATAATAAGACTAACTCTGTCATAACCATTCTCCTTAACGTGATCCCTCGATAGGAGGCCAACTGACCTCTTCTCAACGTTCAGGGTTTTATTTATATTTGGGGTCTTCGCGAAATACACTCAATGCCATTGACTTAACCCCTTATGTACGCTGCTAAAGCACTCCCAAAACAAGCTCGGAGGCTCAGCACCGGCTAAGCCGGATGGCTTCGCTAGTGACACCCGACTTCTGTCGAAATTTTCTTATTTCCCATAATCCGGTTAAACAGACCGGTTAACAGCCCGAGGATAATAAAAGATCCCGCCGGAAGAATAAACACGATCATCGGAATATAGTGCTCTCCAAAAACGCTGACCCCCCAAACGGTTCCGTTGCCAAATACTTCCCTGATGGTCCCTAATACCGTAAGAGTCACAAGGTAACCCAGTCCCATGCCTAATCCGTCCATTAATGAACGGTCGACCGGATTGCGGGCGGCAAAAGCCTCAGAACGGGCGAGAATAATGCAGTTAGCCACAATGAGAGGAATAAAGATGCCCAACGCCTCGTAAAGGCCAGGGGTGTAAGCCGCCATCATTAAATCGGTCAGAGTGACGAACCCGGCAATAATGACAATAAAAGCAGGAATCCTCACTTTTGCAGGAATCACTTTTCTCAAGGCTGAAACCATGACATTCGATCCCGTCAGCACAAAGAGCCCGGCAAAACCCATTCCCAATCCATTTTGGGTCGATGTGGTCACCGCAAGCGTTGAACACATGCCAAGAATGAGTTTCAGAACCGGATTTTCTGACCAGAGTCCATTCATAAAATCAACCCAGAGATATTTATATTTCGCCAGGGAAAAACTGGGCACCTGAATACCGGGTTGGATATCGGTAATTTCTGCGGCTAATTTATTTATTTCTGCCATATCTCATCCCTCTCAAAAGCTGATTTCTATCATTTCTCAAATACCCTACTGAATTTGCCTTATTTTATCCTTAGTTATAAGGGTACCACTGCCATCCGTTTGAAGTCAAACCTCTAAATTCCTTTTTCAAGAGGATTTGGAGGCAACGGTTTCATATATCTTCAAGCCTTCTTTAACCGCTTTAACCATGGCTCTTGGAGAAATGGTCGCCCCTGAAAACTGGTCAATTCCTCCCCCGTCTTTTTTAACATCCAGGAAAGGGGTTCCTTTATCCGTCTTGGTTTCCAGCGATTTACCTTTAAACTCTGACCGCCAGCTCTCTTTTGAAATTTTATCGCCCAGGCCGGGGGTCTCTTTAGAGCTGATGATTTCAATTCCGGTGATCGATTTATCCGGAGCCACACCGAGCATAAACTCAATATCGCCGGAATAGCCGTCATGGGCTACGACAGAAAAGGCTGTCCCTACTAATTTTCCGTCTTTCTTGCCGTGGTAAAGGACGACTTTGAGGGGGTTTCCTCTTGAATCTTTCCCCTGATCGACTTCAACAAAGTCTTTATCGATTTCATTGTCTGTTGCCGGAAGAACCGATTTTAAGGACCGGATTTTTTTCTGCCGTTTTTGCTCGGCAATATTGTCTTTGGTAAAGGCGTAAACCCCGCCCAGAATAAAAGCCGCCCCCATACAGACAGCGGTTAACGCAATGACCAGTTTATTTATTCCCTGCACCTTTTTTTGCTCCATATAAATGGGGTTGAATATACCGATCGATCATCGGCGTCAGACTGTTCATCAGAAGAATCGCGAAGGAAACCCCTTCGGGATATCCCCCCCACATCCGGATAATGATGGTTAAGAGGCCGCACCCCGCCCCAAAGACGAGTTGTCCTTTAGGCGTATTCGGGCAGGTCACCATATCCGTCGCCATAAAAATCGCCCCGAGCATCAATCCCCCGGAGAGAACATGAAAAAGAGGGTTTGCATAATGAGCCGGATCAATGAGCCAGAAAATTCCGCTGAAAATGACAACGGTTCCAATCATCGACACGGGAATATGCCAGGTAATAAAATGTTTGTACAAAAGATAGAGCCCGCCCAGAATCAAAAGGAGATCCGAAGTTTCCCCCAGACTTCCCATGGTATTGCCGGTAAACATATTCCAGAACTGGTGGGTCTCCATATCCGGCACAGGTTTGTGAGAGAGCCGGGCAACCTGCACATCTCCAAGGGGGGTCGCGCCGGTCGTGACATCAACACCTGAAAAGAGGGGATGCAGGTTTTCCCAGGTTGTCATTTGAAGGGGAAAACCGATCAGCAAAACCACCCGTCCGACCAGGGCCGGATTAAAGGGATTGTAGCCCAATCCGCCGTAAATCTGTTTTCCGATCGCAATCGCAAAAAAAGAGCCGAAAGCCGTAACCCACCAGGGGCATCCCGGAGGAAGCGTCATCGCCAGCAGCAAAGCCGTTAAAATCGCGCTCCCGTCAAACACCGTCATTTTCTGCTTGATTAACTTTTGCATCGCGGCTTCGGTGCCCATCGCCACAACAATAGAAACCGCAATCACCTGGATGGCGCTCCATCCAAATAAATAAACCCCGGCCAGCGCCCCCGGAATAAGGGTGGCGATCACCGTGTACATAATCTTATTGATATTGGTCTCTGTGCGAATATGAGGCCAAATTCCGAGAACCATTTCTTTTTCAGCGGACTTTGGCTTCGTGGGCGCAGACACTGTCTTGGGTTCAGTCACCGGGGGAGTGATATCTTTTACATCTTCGGGCATGGGAATTAATCCATATCAGGTTTATTTAATTTCAGCTATTATCAAGAGCCCGGATTATGTCACCATGACCACTTTTTTCTTGGTCGACGCCATATCCATTTTAATGTGGCGAATTTGATGCACAATCGGTCTGCGGGAAGGGCAAACGTAAGAACAGCACCCGCATTCAATACAGGCAAGCGGATGAAATTTTTTTGCTTCAGCGAAATTTAAAACTTCAGCCGTGATCGAAAGCATATTGGGGAGAAGTCCCACCGGACAGACTTCTATACAGGCGGCACAACGAATACAGGCACGGCTTTCTTCAACCGAAACTTCTTCCTTGGGGAAAACAAGTATTCCGCCGGTTCCTTTCACAATCGGAACATCAAGCGTATATTGGGCTGGACCCATCATCGGACCTCCCATAATGACTTTGCCAGGCTCACCCGCGAACCCGCCGCAATAACTCAAGATATCCCGGACCAGGGTGCCGATTCTGACCCTCAGGTTTTTAGGCTGAGCAATTCCCCTCCCTGTTATGGTAATAATCCGGTCGATTAACGGCCTTCCATACCGAACGGCTTCGTAAATCGCGGCGGCGGTCCCCACGTTCTGAACCACAAGCCCCAAATCCATGGGAAGCCCGCCGTTTGGAACTTCAAGTCCCAGAATCGCCTGAATGAGTTGTTTTTCGCCCCCTTGCGGATATTTGGTTTCAAGTTCGACCACATGGGTTTCGACTAAACGGCTCCCCTCTTTTTTAACGGCCTGTTCCATGATCCTGAGCGCGTCTTTCTTATTGTCTTCAATGCCGATATAAGCTTTTTTAATACCCAGAATCCGGGTCAATATTTTCAACCCTTCGATCACGTCGTTAGGCTGTTCGACCATCAGACGGTGGTCAGCGGTTAAATAGGGCTCGCACTCCACACCGTTTAAAATAAGGGTATGCACGTTTTTGGTTTTTGGCGGATTTAATTTGACATGGGTGGGAAAAGCGGCGCCCCCCAGCCCGACAATTCCGGCCTTGTGAATGATTTTTTTAATCGTTTCTATATCTATATCAAGCGTGTCGGGGTGTTCTTCAAAACCGCCGATCCATTCATCCTTTTTGTCGGATTCAATCGTCATCGAAAGAATTTGATTTCCGCCGGGATGCGGAGAAGGGCCGATATTCGTTATTTTTCCGGAAAGAGAGGCGTGAATCGGAGCCGCGATGACACCGGTTGTTTCACCAATCAGTTCGCCTTTTTTGACCATCGCGCCGATAGTCATTAAAGGTTTGCACGGCGCACCGATATGCTGGCTAAGGGGGATGACGACTTTGTCCGGTAATGGAAGGGTTTCCGTTTTTCCTCCTTCGGTAAATTCTTTGCCGTAAAAAGGATGTATCCCCCCCGGAAATTTATTTCCTTTCATGATCATGGGGCTTCTCTCTTCTTTCCTCTTTTAATAAATCTTTAAGTTCATTCATAAATTCATTGATATCTTTAAATTCCCGGTAGACTGAAGCAAACCTGACGTAGGCGACAGGATCTAATTCATTCAACTTCCGCATCACTTCTTCACCGATGACATAGCTCGGAATTTCCGACTCGCCCATCTCCTGAATTTTCTTTTCGATCTGGGCGACGGCCTCTTCCATCGTGCTCACGCTGATCGGTCTTTTTTCACACGCTTTTTTGACTCCCTGCAGAATTTTATGACGATCGAATGGCTCCCTCCGGCCATCTTTTTTGATCACCATCGGAAAGTTTCCTTCAACGCGCTCATAAGTCGTAAACCGTCTCTCACAGGAGATACACTCCCTGCGCCTTCTGATCACGTCGCCCTCTTTGCTTAAGCGGGAATCAACAACCTTATCTTCGACGTGGGTACAGAAAGGACAGCGCACAAAAAACTCCTTATTTCTCCCAAAAAATTACTTGCGGGGGCTCAATATTATCAATCGTTCAAACGGGAAGTCAAGGGAGTTTTGGGCTGGAGGGTTAAACTTTTTTTTTAAAACCTGTTTTTTTCAGAGATGAAACTCCTGGCCCTTAAAATGTTTCAAAACTGAAATAGAAAACGCTTAAAGGAGGATGGATTTAATCCCTCCTTCTGCCCCTTTTTTAATCAAAGCCACCACTCGATCGCCGGCCTGTAATTCTGTTTCTCCTTTGGGGAGAATAACGTCTTCTTTTCTCAGAATTGAAATCAAAATTGCCCCTTCGGAGGGCTGGATATCTTTTAACTTCTTTCCGACAACCGGGGAGTTCGGAGAAAGTTCAAATTCAATAATCTCCACATTTCCACCTCTTAAAGTGAGCAGCGGGATGACCATATCTTCAGCCTGGACCTGTTCTTCAATCAAAGAATCAATAATTCGCGTCGAACTGACCGTCGCATCAATGCCTAATTTTGCGAAGACATCCTCATGGCGAGGGTCATGCAGCCTGGCAATGGTTCGCCGGCAATGAAAAATGGTTTTTGCGAGCTGGCAGATCACCAGATTATCTTCATCTTTCCCTGTCACCGCAACCAGGACATCCGCCCGATTGGCTCCCCCTTCTTTGAGCACCTGGACTCTTGATCCGGTCCCTTCCATCACCGATTCGCCAAAGACCTTCTTTAATTCCGGCAGCTTATTTCGGTCGTTTTCAATTAAAAGGACTTCGTGTTTCTGGGCAAGAAGCAACGTCCCTAAATTAAGGCCGACTTTTCCCGCGCCCACAATGATAATATACATATCCGCCTGACCTCATTCTTATTCAGGGGCCCGTACGCCCCGCCTTCGGCGGATGCTCCGATGGCCCCTGAACCCCGCGTTACGCTCGGTCTAACTACGACCATTCCTAAGTCCGTCTCGGTCTAACCACGACCATTCCACAATCCGTCTCGGTCTAACCACGACCATTCCACAATCCGTCTCGGTCTAACCACGACCATTCCACAATCCGTCACTGGCAGAGCCAGTGGCTTCACTTAATAATAAGGTTAATAATATTGGCCAACGCAAAATTTGTTGGACAAACCGTCTCGATCCCCAGCTTTTGATAAACCTCTGCCAGCGGAGGATCAAAAATACGGACGACAACCCGGCCGACGTTTCGTTTCAATTTGATAATCTGACCAATCATAATATTGACGTTGTCTTTGCCGGTCACAACAATCGCCACATCTGTTTTGTCTCCAAAGGCCTGTTCGAGGATTTCCTCATTAAAAATATTACCGGTCAATTTCCGGATCGAGCCGGGACTTTCCAGATTTCTGAATTTGGCTTCTACTTCGTCAACGATCGTCACCTGATGGCCTTCTTTTTCCAGGCTCATGGCAACGCTGGAGCCCAACCGGCCTGATCCTACAATTACGACTCTCATCTTGCATCCCTCTTTAATTCCATAACAATGTTTTCCCTAAACGACCTCTCCCGGGAGTTTATCAATAATGACTTCGCACGGGGAAAGGCGTAAAATTACGTCCGACGTGTGTCCCAACAGGTTCTCCGTTAAGCCGATATGGGAACGGATTCCAAGAACAATCATGTCGACATCTTTTTCTCTGGCAATCCTGGCAATTTCTTCTCCGGCGATCCTGGCCCGGTGGATCATTTTCTCGGTTTTAAGGCCATGAAGGACGACGATCGATTCCGCCCGGTCCAAAGACTCTTTTGCCTTTTGTTCAAGATCGGGCAAAGGGACCCCTAACGGCATCGTTCTGGGAACCTCCATAATATAGGTCAAAAAAATTTCCGCCGATTGTTTCTGACCCAGCCGGCATGCCAGCTCAACCCCCCTCTCGGAATAGGGAAAACCGCTCGTAGGAACCAGTATCTTTTTAACCGCAAATAAAGAGTGCCTTGCTTTTGCCGCCGCTTCTCCCACCTGTCTCGGAGGGTGGAGCATCCACCAGAGAAGAAAGCCCATTGAAGAGGAAAACATAAGGGCCAGCAGGGTTCCATATAGATGAGCGTGAATTTCCATAACTAATGACGAATTAAAAATTCCTTTTTCGAATCTCCATAAACCTTCCGAAAATAATCGATAAACAGTTTGATACGGTATAACCCGAAAGAAAGGAAGGATAAACCGATCACATAGCCAAGAGATGCGTCTTGTTTTCTTAATCGAACCAGGATTAAAAATCCAAAAAGGACAAAGCCCAGTGAGTGAATAAGTTGAACATAATCCCCCCACCTCCACTCTTTAAATAACGAAAGGACGACTCTCTTCATTTGGGTTTAACCCCCAAAAGCTTATCCCTTCCCGCCAGGGCGCTTTTATATTCTTCGACCAGCTCAAATTCCTCGGCTGAAGTTAACACCATGATCTGTTCTTTTTCCCAATCCCGCTCAACGCTCTTAAAGACAGGAAGCCCCATTTTTTTTCGATACCAGACATAATAGCCAAAACAAAGCAAAATCCAGGCCGGTCCGGCAATCCTGCCTATGGCATGGGTCAAAATCACTTCAAATAAAATTGAACCCACCCCGAGCATCCCGAAAAAAGCGAGCACCGGAATATAGACGGTCTTCCCCTTATAATTCCATTTCAAATTCAAGGGCATCCGATAGGGCCTCGGGCTGTAGGGGTCTGAAAATCTTAATTTAATCATCGCGATGAACACCATGGTATAGCCCAACGTCGCTCCAAACGCATACATATTTCCAAGGGTATCCATGGCGCTTGGCGAGAGGAAGGAAAGAAAGGTCTGTATTACCGCGACCATTGAAAAAACAAAAATGGTTCTGACCGGTGTATAATACCTGGGATGAACAGCGTCAAACCAACCTGAAATCAGTTTGAATTGGGACATGGAATAAGCCAGCCGTGAGGCCCCCATAATTCCCGCATTCGATGAAATAAAAAGGATAATAGCGCCCAGTAAGGCCGCGAGGATCCCGGCAACCGGGCCGATAATCGGAAGAGCTCCCGCAAGCACCGCGACGGGATTGTCCAAATGTTTGGCGAATTCCTGCCAGGGGAGCACGCCCAACCCCAAAATCGAAAGCGATAAAGCAAAGATAAAAACAGAAAAAACGAGGGTGATCGACGTCCGTGGAATAATCGTGGCCGGCCGGCGTGTTTCCTGAGCGGCCTGAGAAATCGATTCCAGCCCGACAAAAGAAATAATCGCCAGAGAAGAACCATACATAAAATTATGAAAAGAGGGAAATTGATGAACCCATTGATCGACCAGAAGATCAGGTTTCCAGGCAAACACAAAACCAATGATAACCAAAAGAGATTCCATGGCAATGGTCACCCCTCCCAAAACCTCATTTAATAAGGAGGATTCTCTGACGCCTTTAATATTTAATGCAATGAGAAGCCCGATAATGACAAGAGATTCTATACACCACAGGGGATTCACATGGTGAAAAGGACCGAGGTCCATCGCAAAATACTCGATCGAATGGCCAATCATTGAAGGAAGGAAAAAATTAATATATCCCGCGCTGGCAACCGCGAAGAGAGCAATATCAATCGTATAATCGAGCATCAACGCCGAACCGGCGATAAACCCCCAGAAATCCCCCAGGCCTCTTAAGCAATAATAAGGGCCTCCTCCGGACACCGGATATGCTGACGCAAGCTCTGTATAGGCCAATCCGATAAAAATGTAGACGATCCCGGCCAGGGCAAAAGCGAGCCCCGTTGCCCCCTGCACATAGGCCATTACCAAACCCAGGGCAACATAGCTGTCTGCTCCTACATCGGCAAAACCCCACATATAAGAGCCCCAGATGGTCACATTCCGGCGCAACTCCTGCTTGGGTTCACCGTTGGCGGTCGAGGCTGAAACGGAGTTATCCATTTAGAAAGATATCCTTAAACAAAAGGAGGAGGAAATTTTCTGCAAAGGGTTTTGACGTCTTTTTTCACGCTTTCAAAAACCTCAGGGCTGTCCAGGTTGCTCAGAACCGTGTCGATCATCCCCGCGATCAGATTCATTTCGCCGGCTTTCATTCCCCGGGTGGTCACCGAAGGCGTTCCGATTCTGACCCCGCTGGTAATGGAAGGGGGTTTGGTATCATAAGGAATCGCGTTCTTGTTCAGGGTAATCCCGGCCACATCCAGCGCAGCCTCAGCATCCTTGCCAGAATACGATTGGCTCCTCAAATCAACCAGCATCAAATGGGTGTCCGTTCCCCCTGAGATGACCGGATAACCTTTATTGACGAGCGCCCTGGCAAGCGTCCTGGCATTCACGACGACCTGCTTTTGATAATTCTTAAATTCTTTCGTCATCGCCTCTTTAAACGCAACCGCTTTCGCCGCGATCACATGCATGAGCGGCCCTCCCTGAAGACCGGGAAAAATTGCCTTGTCCAGCGCCTTCGCAAACCGTTCTTTACATAAGATCAGGCCGCCTCTGGGTCCCCTCAAAGTCTTATGGGTCGTCGAGGTTACAAAATCAGCCCATTCCACCGGGTTGGGGTGGATTCCCGCCGCGACGAGGCCGGCAAAGTGGGCCATATCCACAAGGAAAAGAGCGCCCACGCTGTCCGCGATCATTCTAAAGCGTTTAAAATCAATCACCCGGGAGTATGCGCTCCCGCCGGCAATGATTATTTTAGGACGGTAGGTCATGGCCAGCTCTTCAACCTCTTTGTAGTTAATGAGCCCGGTTTCTTTGTCAAGACCATAAGAAAACACTTTATAAAGATTTCCGGAAAAACTCACGGGACTCCCGTGCGTCAAATGTCCGCCATGAGCCAGGCTCATTCCTAAAATGGTATCCCCTGGTTTCAAGACCGAAAAGTAAACCGCCATATTGGCCTGTGACCCGGAATGGGGTTGAACGTTCACATGTTCCGCTTTAAAAATCTCTTTGGCACGGTTAATGGCAAGCTGTTCGGCAATATCGACAAATTCACAGCCGCCGTAGTATCGTCTTCCAGGATATCCTTCCGCGTATTTGTTCGTCAGAACCGACCCCTGGGCTTCCATCACGCTTTTGCTTGCGTAATTCTCCGAGGCAATTAAAACAATTTTTTCTTTTTCCCGTTTCTTTTCGGATTCTATAGCCTGAAAGATTTCAGGGTCGATCTGCTTTAATGAAGACATGATTACCTCTCATTCATATTCAGGAGGATCTTTTATAGGGGCTCACGTCGCCCCCTCAACCGGCAAAGCCGGATTGAGCCTCCCCCTCTCGCTCGCGTTGCTCGCTGGGCGTTCCGCACCGGCTAAGCCGGTTGCTTCACTTTTTATATTCAGGGGCCTTCAAGAAATTCACTCGCAATGCCCCCGAACCCCGCGTTCCGCACCGGCTAAGCCGGTTGCTTCACTTATAGAGTTTTTTTTCTAAAGCTTCAATTTTGTCCAAACGCCTTTGATGTCTCCCTCCCTCAAATTCGGTGTCGAGCCATGCTGACAAAATTTCAGGAATTCGCTGAGGGTTTAACACTCTTTCTCCAAGAATCAGGACGTTTGCGTTATTATGCCGCCTGCTAAGTTTGGCGGTCTCTACATCGTGAACGAGCGCCGCACGGACCCCGGGGAATTTGTTGGCGACGATGGACATGCCGATTCCGGAACCGCAGATCAAGACGCCCCGGTCCGCTTTCCCCTCCGAAACCGCCTCTGCGACTTTCATCGCAGGATCGGGATAATCACACGATTCTTTGGAGCGGGTTCCGACATCTTCCACCTCAACCTTTTGATCCTTTAACTGATTGATGACACTCTGCTTAAAATCAAACCCGGCGTGATCTGATCCAATGATGACCTTAGAAATTTTCATCTCTTACGGAACCTCTACCCCGTTTTTAATTAAGTCGGGATGGTAGCTTATGTGGGTTTGAGGAGTCAAGCCCAAAACTGTTAACAATTCGGACAAATAAACGGTTTCGGGTTTCAAATGGATGACCTCCCCCGCTGTTTCCAGCTATTGTTTTTGGGGGTTTTTTTCCCAGTCCGTCAGGAATTTTTTCAAACCGGAGTCCGTCAGCGGATGTTTCGTTAACTGCATGATCACCTGATAGGGAATCGTCGCCACATGGGCTCCCATCATCGCCGCGTCAATAATATGGACGGGATTTCTCACACTGGCCACCAGGACTTCCGTCCTGTAAACATAATTATTGAAGATCGTCACAATTTGCTGAATGAGATCCATCCCGACATGTCCGATATCGTCCAACCTCCCGACAAAAGGGCTGACGTACGCCGCTCCCGCCTTGGCGGCCAAAAGAGCCTGAATGGGAGAAAAAATAAGCGTTACATTGACGGCAATCCCATCCTGACTTAATTTTTTAATCGCCTTTAATCCGTCCGGGGTCATCGGAATTTTAACAACGACGTTGGGGTGGATCTTCGCCAGACCACGGCCCTCTTTCACCATCTCCTCCGAATCGAGACTGACGACTTCGGCGCTGATTGGACCATCCACGATGGAACAAATTTCCTGAATGACTTCCTTCAGGTTTCTTCCCTCTTTGGCAACTAACGAGGGATTTGTCGTTACCCCGTCGATTACGCCTAAATCGTTAGCCTCCCTGATTTCCTTCACGTTGGCCGAATCAATAAAAAACTTCATTTTAAACCCCTTTCATTTTAATATTCCGGATGGATTCCGCCAGAATCTGCACCGTATGTTTGACCTCAATTCGTTTTCCCGCCTGTGACAACGCGTCCCCAATGTGAGATGAGCAGCCCGGACATCCCGTCGCCACCATTTCCGCTCCGCTTTCATCGATTCGCGTGACCTTTTCTTCCGCCACTTTCATCGAAAGATCATAATGTTTCAAAGAGAAAATCCCCCCGAATCCACAGCAGCGGTCCGCGTCCGCCATCTCTTTAAATTGTATTCCCGGGATTGCCTGCAAAATGTTTCTAGGGGGTTCAGAAATCCCCAACCCTCTTTTTAAATGACAGGGATCATGAAACGTGACCAAACGGGACAGAACCCCCAGCCCTTCTTTGTAATTGACTCTCTGTTCAAGGTATTCATGGATATCCCAAACTTTTTCACCAAAGCGACCGGTTTTTTCATGGTCATCCCCCAAAAGTTTCGGATATTCTTTTTTAAAAGTATACGCACAGGAAGCGCATGCGGTAATCATGGCTTCGACTTCCAGGTTTTCAAGCATTTCGATATTCTTCAAAGCCAGTTTTTTTGCGGTTTCCGTTTCTCCCATCGAAATCAGCGGAATTCCGCAACAAAGCTGGGCCGGAGGAAGAATGGTTTCAATCCCGTAATGGCGTAAAACATCCACGGTCGATTTGCCGATTTCAGTATCTGAAAAATTAATCACACATCCCGGGAAAAAGACGATCCGCCTTTTGACCGGGGCAGATTTCAATTGTTTTTTAAACCAACGATAAAAGGGAACCGGCGCAATTGGAGGGAGATGACGTTTTTTTCCGTTTCGTACGAAAGGGAGCCATTTACCCATAAAAGACCCGGCGGAAATACGCTCATAAAAAACTCTTCTTAAAAAATCCAAAACTTTTAAGACCGGATAGAGGGGCCATCCCCAATGAACTCCCGTTGCAATCCATCGATTGAAAAATCCCATTCCCTTAAAAAAGGCGACCTTTTCCTTTGCCGCATTGAAAAGGGTGTCGAGTTCAACGCCTCTGGGGCAGGCGGCGACACACGCTTTGCAATCAATGCAGGAGGTCATCTTGTCGGTAAATCCGGGGGTCACCTCCATTTGATTTAGAATAAAACGGCCGGCCAACTGGACCCTCCCGCGGGGGCCGTAAGACTCAATTAACTCTGCGTCAAAGGTCGGACAAACCGCAAGACAGGCTCCGCAGCGGATACAGGTCTCATATTCCTCGATAAGATGCTTTAGATTAGAAAGCGGCATTGATCATTTCCCGGCCTGGGCTAAAAACTTCTCTTCACACGCTCGACTGCAAAAGTACCGGTCTCGCCCTTTAAATTTCAGGAATTTAGCCCGCTCTTTCGGAACATACACCCGGCACACCTCGTCTAAAACCATATCAGACCCTTTTTCAATCGCATCTTTTGGAAACTTTCTTTTAAAAAGCGAGAGAAAAAACGTCATTAAGATAAAAACAAAAACGAAAATCCATCCAAGGACCAATATCAATCTCATTTTTCTGACAGGGCTCCCGTCGACTTGAGTTGATTGATTTTTTCCGCCAACCCCCTGGCCAGTTCATGTTTCGGATGAGTTTCAAGGAGTTGCTGCCACGCCTCAATCGCTCCCTCCTTGTCCCCCGAATCATTCAATAAAATCACCCCGAGGTTAAAGAGCGCGGGAGGATGTCCTGGAGTCAAGGCAAGAACAGTCCGAAGCTCCGCCACGGCCTGATCAGGTTGTTTCAGGTTTCTAAAGCAGGTCGCAAGGTCGGTCCGGACAGACGGATTTTTCGGATCAATGGAAAGGGCCTGAAGATAGAGGGCCTTTGCTTTTTCAAACCGTTTAATATCAAAATTAGAATTCCCAAGAAAAATAAGAGCTTCAAGGTCTTTGGGATTTTCTTTCAGCCGGTCTTTATAAACATTAATTTGTCCCATGACTCCGGTCCCGGGATGATTGGGTTCCGAAATTGCGCCGTCTGAATCGGAAGAGTTTGGAAAGTCTGGAGAAGAAGAGGAAGTAATATTTTCAGCGGAAGGATGTTTCTCACATGCCGGCAGTCCGATAAAAAGAACGAGCGCTGACCATCCTAAAAGATGGGTCCTTGAACTTTTAAAATGACGAAAAAAAAACATCCTTTAGCGGTTCCGAATTCCCTGGCCCTGATCAAACTTCTCAACCACCTCTGAAACCTGTCTTGCCAGGTTAATGTCCGAGACGGTCACTCCGCTGGATAAGCGGCTGGTAATAACAATCATCACGCTTTCTCTGGTGATCACCAGATCAGGAAGATGCCCGGCGCCGATCCCGACAGCGGCAACGCGGTTTGCAAACTCAACCGCCGTCTTAAAAGAATCAATCTTTATAATTCGTTGAAGGGCCCGATGTGAAAAATTCCACGCTGAAAGTCCGGGTTTTAATTCGTCGATTTCTTCCTGACTTAGAGGCGGATCCTGTTCAAAGATGATCTCCTCGTAGGCCCGGTCAATTTTCGCGGCGATCTCTCTTTGGGCCGGAGAAATCGCGTCCCCTTCAGCGTGAAAAATAACCCAGAGGCCATCCTTATCGATCACTAAATCGGGAGGAAACCCTTCTTTAGATGAACGCCCGATTTTGTTCATAAAAGCAACCGCGGCCCGATAAGACCCCTTAAAAAACTGTTTTCGGAATCCGTCATCAATTAAATTCCAGGATTCGAGCCCTTCCATATTTTTCACCTTCTGTTCCGGTATTTTCACTGAAATCCTCCTATCTGAGGGGCTCGCGTCGCCCCCTTGATTAAGGGCATCTGTCCGCTGTGGAACCGCTCCCAAAGCCAGCTCGGATGCTCCACGCTCGCTTCCGCTCGCTGGGTGGATACCCGCCGGCTTGCGGCGAGCCGGCGGCCCGCTCCTAGAAATCAATCAAGATCGATCGGACGAACTGGTTTTAAATCTTCATTCTTATCCAGACGCTTCATCGACTCTTTGAACTTCTCTTCTAAAATCCTCGATCGGTCTTTTAAGGCCTTGCTTTCATTTTGAATTTTTTCTTCAACGGCTTTCTTCTGCAGGTCGAGATTCCTGATCATATCACTCATGGTCGGCAGGGTCTTTTCGCTTTTCCTGGCCTCGTGCCATAGGACCGTCCCTGACGCACCGTCAATGATAAGCCTCGCCTGACAACAGGGGCACTGAATTTCAAATTTATTTTCAGTCATGGCGATTCGATCAATTCAGGGGCCTGCTCGCTTCGCTCCCATTGCCCCCGAACCCCGCGTTCCGCACCGGCCAAGCCGGTTGCTTCACTCTTTTAGTTTAAAGGCGTTCATGATTTTTGATTAAACCTAATAATGTTTAGTATAAAGAATACCGTATTCAAATGCAATCTCCTCTTTAAGATCTCCTCTTTAAGATAAAGGTAATCCTTCAGTCAACGGTTCTCAAGCGCCTGGAACGCCATTTCTTCCAACGCCGATGAATTTATCCTCATCTCTATATCTTTATATTAAGAAGGTGGGATAAACAAAATTCATCGAAGTCTCCATTCATGGCATACCAGGCGCTTTCGTCAATGCCACCGTTCACTGAAGGATTACAAAACAAGACATTTTTGTTTTGACAAAACAAAATACTATGGTATCGTAAAAACCGTTTTAGACAAACCATTCATTAATAACAATAAGGGGATTTTGGAATGAAAAAATCAAGCATCATGTTTCTGTTCATATTTTTCGTATCGCTTACCTTTACCGCCTATTCCGTTTTTGCCGCAACGACGGCAAAACGCGCCTCAAGCGGTAATATGACCTCTATGAACGGTCCCACCCGCACCATTACCCAGGAGATGGGCGGAGTGATTAAAGAAGATGACGTCAATGTCGACCTGACGGCCCTGGATGGAACGGGCTACTATCAGCCAGGCGGCACCCAGGCCTACATTCCCACCGTCCAAATTAATATGGGGATCTGGGGAGGCGAACTCCGCGTCGGAGGGGGATACGGAACCGAAAAAATCCGTTCCACCGGAAGCCTCGGCTATAAACTCGTGCTGGGTCCCGGTGCGGGATATGGAAGGGTGAATTTTAATCGTGTCTCTCCCTCGGCAAATCCTCCTCAAACAAAAACGGGAGACGTTGATTTAACCCTCGGATATGCCTTTTCCCAGGACCTCAAGAGCCTCATCGTCAATTTAAATGGAGAGCTGACGATTGACTCTGACTACTCCGATACCGGGACAGTCAGCAATAATCAGTCGACCACCGATTTTAAATTAAACGGCGCCATTCTTCTTCCCCTTATCCCTAAACTGACCTTCGTCGGGGAACTTGGATTTGACACGAACAATAATCCGAATAAACTATCCAATGGAAATTCGGCTTCCGCAATCGTGATTGGTTTGGGGGCCAGACTCAATCCGAACAGCAAGGTCACGGTAGATGGAATGATCTTGAGCTATGCTTCTCTTTCCGGCAGCGGACGGCCTTACGACTCCATTTCCGGATTCGGGACCCCGGTTGTCCTGCGGGCTAATTACCAATTCTAATCCTGAGCCGTCGGGAAAGAGCCATCTGCCACTAAGCTTGCTCCGCCGGGCGATCCCGCAGCGAAGCTGGTTTTTTCAGGTCCCTGGCCCTTTCTCAACGGCCAGAAATAGCGATCTCTTGTTTTCTTTCTTTTCTGCCTTTTGACAAACCTGCTCCCGGATCCTCCCGGCGCGCTTCAAAGAGTTCCTGATCGATAAACTCACCGGTTAGTCTGTCTTGCCGGCGCCCGCTTTTTTTTATTTTTTACCATTGACGACCAAAATCTGCTATTTTAGGGGTTCAATCATGAATATTTTAGACGTTCAAAATCTGGATAAGAAATTTGCCTTTAAGCAAGTGCTTGATCATGCCACTTTTACCATTGGAGAGCAGGAAAAAGTCGGCTTTATCGGCCTGAACGGAAGCGGAAAATCAACTCTTTTTCGAATCATTGCAGGTCAGGAAACCAAAGATGACGGCATCATCTCAACAAAAAGAGGGGCCACGCTCGGCTATTTGTCCCAGGACCCGATCCTCGATTTAAAACTGACGATCCGGGAAGAGCTGGCATCCGCGCTTCATGCCATTCAAAACGCCCTCCGCCGGTTTGAAGAAATTAATCACGCGCTCCAATCCCCTCGTTTCCCTTCTGAATCTGATAAATTGCTTGCGGAACAGGAACGGCTTTCGCATTGGATTTCACAACACCAGGGGTGGACCATCAACCATCGGGTCGAAGAAATCCTGCTCCATCTCGAAATTCCCGATCAGAATCAAATCATCGGGAACCTGTCGGGAGGATTAAAAAAAAGGGTGGCCATCGCAAAATTGATTCTGGAAGCCCCCGCGCTTCTTCTTTTAGACGAACCGACCAACCATCTCGACGCCGACACCACTCAATGGCTTGAAAACTACCTTATCGACTATCCCGGCGCCGTGATGTTGATTACCCACGACCGTTATTTTCTGGACCGCGTGGTCAACAGGATTATTGAAGTTGAAAACGGGGCGCTCACCCCCTATCCCGGAAGTTATAGCCGTTATGTTGAACAAAAAGCAGAGCGGCTCGTTCACGAAAACAGGGCCCAAAGCCGGCTGTTCACACTTCTTCGAACCGAAACCGCTTGGATCATGCGAGGCGCCCGCGCGCGGACCACCAAATCGAAATCGAGAATTGAACGATATGAGACCCTTCAGAACCAGGTCAAAGGCCCCCCGAAAGCGGGGTTACAACTTGATTTCAAATCCGACGCAAGACTGGGAGACATTATTCTCGAGCTTCAATACCTGACCAAGTCGTTTGGGAACAAAACCCTTTTTAAAAACCTTCTCCTGTCGTTGAAAAAAGGAGACCGTATCGGAGTTATTGGCCCAAACGGCTGTGGAAAATCAACCTTGCTCAAACTGATTTTAAAAGAGGAACTTCCAACCCAGGGGGGTATCATTCTGGGGAAAAATACGAAAATTTCTTATTTTGACCAGCATCGGGAGTCTTTAGACCCCGAACAAAGGGTTGAAGAGGCGCTCGGAGAGAACGCCTGGATCAAAGTGGGAGATGAAACCAAAACCAAAACCTCTTACCTTGAATCGTTTCTATTTTCATATGCCGATCAACGGAAAATTATCCGGACCCTCTCCGGCGGCGAAAAGGCGCGCCTGATCCTCGCCAGGCTCATGCTTGAAAACAGCAATTTTCTTTTGCTGGATGAACCGACCAACGATCTCGATATTCCCACTCTCCAGCTTTTGGACGAAGCCCTCACCTTCTTTAAAGGATGCGTGATCATGGTCACCCATGACCGATATTTTCTGGATAAAGTGGCCACCGGAATTTTAAGTTTCGAGCCCGGAGGAGAAGTTCATTATATTGAAGGAAATTACGAAATTTACCGGGAGTGGAAGGCCAGAAAAGAAGAACAAGGAAAACAAACTCAAAAAAAAGATCTTGTGAGTCATTCCCCGTCACCTTCAAGAAAAGAAAAAAAAAGATTAACTTTTAAAGAATTGAAAGAGGTGGAACGCCTTGAAAAAGAAATTGAGGCTCTGGAGGCCCGAAAGAATGAAATCAACCGGTTGATGGCCAACCCAGCCCAGATTGACCGGGAAGAGATGAAAAAAATCGGAATCGAGTTTCAGGAATTTGAATCCTTGCTGGCTGAAAAAATCGAACGATGGGAAATTCTTGAAACCAGAAAAGAAACAACCGGCTGAGCGGGGTCATCAGACCGGTTCAGTCTTTTAAGGTTTAAGCTCGGGGCAAGCATTAAATAATTCTTTTTGAATAACCTCTGCCATCTCTTTAAGCTCGTCCTCTTTTGCCGATGTGGTTACCGTTTTTCTGAAGGTATTTTTGATTTTTTGATCAGCCGAAAAACTTTTTACCTGAACATAGGGACTGATCAACAGATAATCAAGGTAAGCCGCTTTGAATTTCGTCGTCGCTTTTTCCGACGATTCCCGAACGCTCCCCACGGCTATCGACAAAAGATCCTGCAAATCGAGGGCCACCAGACGTTGGACTGACAAAACGGCCTTTTCTCTGTCCTTTTTGTCGATAGCCGTCCGAATGGCCTCATCCGGAGTTTTAGAGTATTTGTTTCCCAATGTTTGTGTAATCGGTTTGATGATCTGAAGGGTCTTGCGAAGCTTTTCAAAATCTTTTTCCTGAGCGTAACCGATCATTTTTTCAAAAATTTCGGACGGCGGCAGGCCTATTTCCCGATAGGTCTGTGCCACGGATGAGCCGCTTAACGGAAATAAAAGCACCCAAATCCATATCATTACGGTAAAAATCAATCTGATAAGGTTCATATCTCAGCCCCCTTATTTTTGAACTCAATAAAATTTCACGTATTGATTAAAAGTCGGTCACCACGGATAATAGCACCCCATCATTATGGAGATCGGTCCCATCATTTTTCACGAACTCATACTCTCCTTTTAGGAGAAAATGCGCATAGGGAGCGTAATTGATCCCTACCGTTACCCGGCGTCTGGCCGTGTCAGGGTCCGGAGGGGCAAAGTGATCGGCCAAATCGCTTTTGTCTATCCGGACAACCGGTTCCAGTAAATAGACAGAGGGGATATTTTTCAACAGAGCATATGAAATTTGAAGATAATATCCACTTGCGTCTGCCCGGGCGATGGTGCAATTTCCAGGGCCAGCGATGTTCGTTCCGTCGCAGGAGACGGCCGCTGTTGAGTCATTCCCCTGCCGGATCATATATTCTCCCCGGATCTCAAGACCGCTCCACAGCAGTTTTCCATCCGCGCCAATCATTTTGATCGTATTCTGGCTGGCGTCATCATATTTACCATAGGCCGCTGAAGCGCCCGCCTCAAACCTGCCTTCACCGGTCAATGGACTCCTGATAACGCCGCGCGCGGTCAGAAATTTATTCCGGTTGTTTTCCTTATTCCTGATGTCGGTCTCTGTAAAACCGGAAGGACCTTTCAACACCGCCAGGTGGTATCCCAGCTTAACCGGTTTCATCCCATACTCTCCGTACATCTGAACCCCGACGTCAGCCCAATCTTCATAACCCAATTCCACCAGGGGCAAAGGGATACTGCTTAGCTTATTCAACGGAGCCTGGGTGGACTCAACCTTATCAATCCCAAAAGGGGTAAAGAACTTTCCAAATTGAAAATTGACCAGCGGATGAAGCTGTAAATCAATCAGGGCCCTGTCTAATTTGAAAACGCCCTGTTCAGCGTCAATTTCACCAAATACCGTGACATTTTGACGGATCTTGCTTCTCGCAGATAAATAAAAATCTCTTAAATCAAACCCCGAAGGGACGCCCGCCGGTAATTGATTATCAAAATCATAATATTGGAGATTGACAAAACCATGAAATTCAGCAAACGATTCGGGAGAGCCATATTGAGCCCCTTTTATCTCACCAGATTGTCCCCACGCAAGAGGGCTCAGGATCTCAAAAATAAAACAAAAAAAGATAGATAAGAATAAAAAATCAAACATTTTGTTTCTAATCATTAGGAACCTCCTTTTTATTGGGTTAAATAATCTTCTTTATTAAACCTATTATTAAGGAATTAATTACATGAATAACATCTCTTACACAACGTAAGATAGTCAGAATTTACGTTTTTGTCAAATTAATTTAAACCCTCTGAGTAATCGTTCAGTCAATGGTTCTCAAGCGCCTGGAACGCCATTCCTTCCGACGCCGATGAATTTATCCTCATCTCTAGATGATTGCATTAAGGTTGGATAAGCAAAATTCATCGAAGTCTCCATCCATGGCATACCAGGCACTTTCGTCAATGCCCACCCTTCACTGAAGGGTTACCCCTCTGAGAATACAGAATTTATTAAATATGCTAGAATTAATTAAGTGATGTTTTAGTTTTTAATGATCTTATCGATAGAATTCAAATATTGTTTTTAGAAAGGAACTTATGGATCATAAAATGAGATACAGCCTCAGGATGAAATTTGTCGCGGTTTTTTGTTCCTTTTTTTTCCTTCAAGGGATACTGCAGAGCTGGTTTTTTATCGTCCGAGAAAAGTCTTCGTTAAAAGAAGACCTCCAACAGCGCGGAATGGCTCTTTCAAAAAATCTGGCTTATAACAGTTCTTACGGCGTGGTGGTCGGAGACAGCGACACGTTAATGGGATTTTTACCGGGACTGATCAAAGAGCCCGATGTGTCCAATATTATTATTATGGGTATGGATGGAAAAGTGTTGGCTCATTCTCAAAAAGATCAAATCGGCAAAACACTTTCGGATGTGCCAGCGACAAAAGCTCTCTCCGCGTTGACAGCCACAGCCTATGAATACCGTTCTGACCAGGGAGAAAACTATTACGATATTATTTCACCTGTCTACACAAAAAACTCAGAAAATAAAATCGGCGTCGTGCGGGTCGAATTGTCGCTAAAATCCCTTGAACAAAAACTTCGAATAAACCTCTTGTTGAGTTTGGGACTTACGGCTTCTATTCTTCTCATCGGGAGTTGTCTCGCTTTTTTATTTATCAGAAAGGTGATCAGGCCCATTGAACACATGGCTCTGCTCGCGACAAAAATTGCTGACGGAGATTTCACGCAAACGATAAACGTCAATTCTCAGGATGAAATTGGCGTGCTTGGCGGGGCCTTTGCTAAAATGTCAGGCAGTTTAAATTCAATGGTTAAAAATATTCGCGAGGTAACCTTTAACCTCGCGGCCGCCTCCGAACAGATAAAAAATAATTCTCTAACCATAATGGAAGGCGCTAAAAATCAATCGGAAAAGACCGAAACCTCCACCACCTCCGTCATCGAAATGGACTCCACAATCAAGGAAATTTCAGCCAATGTTGAAGGATTATCCCTTTCAGCCGAGACGACTTCTTCCTCCATCCTGGAACTATCGGCCTCTTTCGAAGAGGTCGCCAAAACAACCGCGAATATGGTCGGTTCCGTGGACGAAACCGCCGCTTCAATCATTGAAATGAACAGCGCGATTAAAGAGGTCGTCCAAAACATCGAGAGTCTTTCCGGTTCAGCGGCGCAAACCATGTCGTCGGTTCAGGAAATTAATGCCTCCGTCAAAGAGGTTGAAAATCACGCGAAAGATGCTGCCAGCCTCTCGGAAAAGGTCACCGCTGACGCGGAACAACTCGGGATGACGGCCATTGAAAAGACCATTAATGGAATGGATAAGATCAAAGAAAGCGTCCAGACCTCGGTGCAGGTCATTAATAAACTCGGACAAAGGTCAACCCAGATTGGCAAAATCCTCACCGTCATCGACCAGGTCACCAAACAAACAAACCTCCTGGCCCTCAATGCGGCAATTCTCGCCGCTCAGGCGGGGGAACAGGGAAAAGGTTTTGCCGTTGTCGCCAACGAAATAAAGAATCTGGCGGATCAGACCTCGGGATCGACCCATGAGATTTCGCAACTGATCAGTGATGTTCAAAAAGAGGTTCAGGAAGCCATTCAAGCCGTTCAATCAGGGGTTGGCAATGTTGAGACCGGCATTCAACTCTCATTAAACGCCCGGGAAGCGTTAAAAAGCATCTTAAAGAGTTCAAACCTCTCCAGTACCATGGCAAACGAAATTGAGAAAGCCACCGGTGAACAGTCCCGGCAAATCAAACAAATCACCCAGGCAATCGAACAGATCAACGGGATGATCTTGCAGATTTCAACCGCTACCATGCAGCAAAAAAAAGGGAGCGATAGAATTCTGCAAAATGCCGAAAAAATGCGGGATTCGACCCGGGGCGTTCAAAAATCGACTCAGGAGCAATCGAAAGGAAGCCGGCAGATCACAGACGCAATGGGAGAGGTCACTGAACGGGTTAGACACATTTCAAATGCGATAAAAGAACAAAAAAAAGGGACCGAGGTCTTTATGGGAACGATGGAAGGGATTAGAAAGGTTTCCAAGACCAGCCTTCAGCTTTCTGAAGAGATGAGTAAAACCGTGGAAGTCCTTACCTCGCAAACCACTATCCTGAAAAACGAAGTCGACCGTTTTAAAGTGTAGTTTTTTTTCTCCACCACCCTCCCCGGAATGAATAACTAATTTTTAATTTCATCTCTTTGCTATCCTCCATATTTTGTTATATGATAATCCTCTGGTTTTAATCAATTTAAGGGAAGATAGATGTCTGACGTAAGAGTAAGGTTTGCCCCCAGCCCCACCGGCTATTTGCATATCGGCGGTGTCAGGACCGCCCTGTTTAACTGGCTTTTTGCCCGCCACCATAAAGGGAAATTGATCTTACGGATTGAAGATACCGACCAGAGCCGGTCGACCGACGAGTCGATTCGGGCGATAATCGACGGAATGAAATGGCTGGGTCTCGATTGGGACGAAGGCCCTTTTCGTCAAACCGAACGGATGGCCCTTTATCATCAACATGCCGACCGGCTGTTAGCCGAAGGGAAGGCCTACCGTTGTTATTGCCTCCCCGAAGAACTCGAAGAGCGGAGAAAAGCGGCATTGGCCGCGGGTAAAACGCCGAAGTACGACGGCCGGTGCCGGGAATTGACAAAACCAATCGAAGGCCGCCCTGCCGCTCTCCGGTTCAAGGCGCCTCATGAGGGTGAAACGGTTATTGAAGACCTGGTTAAAGGGAAAGTGACCTTTGACAGACAACAGCTGGACGACCTGATTATTATCCGATCAGATGGCTGGCCCACCTATAATTTTTGCGTGGTGGTTGACGACGCCTTGATGAACATCACTCATGTCATCCGGGGAGACGATCATTTAAACAACACACCCCGGCAGATTCCGATGTTTGAAGCTTTTAACTATCCGGTTCCAAAATTCGCCCATCTCTCCATGATTTTGGGACCGGACAAAGCCAGGCTTTCGAAACGGCATGGCGCGACTTCGATTATGGAATATAAAAAGATGGGGTTTCTCCCCGAGGCAATGATGAACTACCTTGTCCGGCTCGGATGGTCCTATAAAGACCAGGAGGTTTTCAGTTTAAATGAATTGATTGGGCTTTTTTCGTTTGAATCGGTCGGCTCATCCGCCGCGGTGTTTAACCCGGAAAAACTCCTCTGGTTAAATGCCCATTATCTTAAAACCGGCGATCCCGACAGATTTGCTCATTTGATGCACAGTCAAATGCATGACCTGGGCTTAATCGACGGGGTAAAAATAGAAGAAACGAAACTTAAGGAGATTTATAACAGTCTAAGAGAACGCTCGCGGGATTTAAACGAATTGGTTTATTCGGCCATTGGTTATTTCGTCGACGAAATTCAAATCGAATCCGAGGCAAGAAAGAAACTGGGGCCGGAAGCGATGGGACTGCTAAAAGAAATTAGAGAAAAACTCGCTCCGCTCCCTATGGAACATGAACCTCTGGAAAAGATGTTTAAGGAGGTTATGGCGAAAACCGGAAAAAAGATGGGTGAAGTGGCCCAGCCGTTGCGGATTGCTTTGACCGGTAAAACCGTCAGCCCGGGAATTTATGATGTCCTTCGCCTGCTGGGGAAAGAAAGGGCCCTCCTTCGCATTGACCGGGCCGTTCAACTCCTCTCCCCCTGACGCGAGCAGTTTTAGGGGTTAAGTCTTCTTAACTTTTCAACAGATTTCGCAATGATAGGAACGGCTTCTTTGATCTCTTCATCGGTCGTCTTCCATCCCAGCGTTAAAACGAGCGACCCTCTCGCCTGAACCGGCGGTATTCCCAACGCCGTTAACACGGAAGGGGGCTTGACCGCTCCGGAAACGCAGCTGGAACCGGTGGCCGCGGCAACGCCTTCCCTGGCCAGTAAAAGAACGAGCGCTTCCCCTTCGATCCCTTCGAAATAAAAACTGGCGTGGTGAGGCAGGCGGTGAACCGGGTCTCCCGTCAGGTGACATCCCGCAACAGCGCTCAAAATCCCCTGGATCAGGCGATCTCTCCTGGCGCACAGGGAGGCCCGGCGTTCGGCCAGATGTTCTCTGGCATGACGCGCGGCGATCCCGAATCCCACAATCCCGGGAACATTTTCCAAACCTGCGCGCCGTCCCTCTTCCTGGTTTCCCCCTTCGATTAACCGGTCCAGCCGTCTCCCCTTTTTGATATAAAGCGCGGCAATCCCTTTTGGACCATAAACCGATTGAGCGGAGAGGGTGTAAAAATCAACCCCGAGGGTTTTGACATCCACCGGGATCAAGCCCGCCGCGGCCACGCCGTCCAGATGAAACAAAAGATTGGATTTTCGCGCGATTTCACCGAGGTCTTTGACCGGCTGAATCGTTCCGATTTCACTTTGCGCATGATGAAAGGTCAATAAAAGGCTTCGCTCGGTGATATTTCTTTCAATGTCGTCCGGGTTCATCCGGCCTGAGGCATCGACCGGGAGAAAGGTCACCGCGAATCCCTGTGTCATCAAAGTCCTGAGAGGATTGGTCAGCGATACATGCTCAACAGCACTGGTCATGATGTGATTCCCCTTTTTTCTAAAAAAGGAAGAGACCCCTTTAACGACCCAATTGTTCGATTCGGATCCGGAGGAGGTAAAGTAAATTTCGCCGGAATCTGCCCCGATTAAAAGGGCCACTTCCCTCCGCGCGGCTTCAACCGCCTCACGGGCCTCTTTTCCCCATGCATGGAGGCTCTGAGGGTTTCCGTGCGACTCCGATAAATAGGGAAGCATCCCTTCATAAGCTTCAGGAAGTATGGAAGCCGCACTGAGATAATCCAGATAGATACTTTTAATGGTAATTCTCCTTTTAGTTTTATTGGTCTGCGCGACGATAGAGGATTGACAATCCTCAAAACTGAATGTTACTCTAAAAATCGAACCGGAAACAAGCTATGCAGAAAAAGATGGCCATCGTTCTGACAACCAAACCCGAAGATCCCGGTACAAAAACCACGCTTGAAGTGGCCAGAACCGCTCTCGATAAAAAGATCGATGTCTATTTATATGTCACGGATGACGGGGTTTATAATTTAAAAAATGACTCCCTCTTTGATCTGAAAAAACAGGGGGCAAAACTGTTTGTCTGCGCTTACGGCTGTCAAAACCGGAACATCCCGATCGACGACCCCCGGGCGACTTACTGCGGTTTGGTGATTTTGTCGACTTTGATGGAGGGGACGGACAGATTCTTCTCCCTCAATTAACCTTATGAATCACTCTGAAAAAAAGCCGCTCCATATCATTGTTCTCGTCAAAGAGGACCCCTTTCAATCGCCAAGAGCTGTAGAAGCCATTCGTATGGCACTGGGCCTGGGGAGCGGAATAAACCGCGTCGACATTATTTTAATGGGACAGGCCCCTTATCTTTTAACAGAAGAAAGGGATAAAATCGCCGATTTTGACACGCTCGAAAAATACATTTCTAATTTCGAAGACGCTGAACAGCCGTTTTTTGTAGAAGAGACTTTTTTAAAAGAACACCCGGAATTTGATACGATTTATCCTTACGAACCGGTTTCCAGAGAAAAAATCGCCGAAAAAATGGCGCAAGGAGACCGGTTTTTAATATTTTGAAATGAAGAAATTCCTTCATATATTAAAAAACGCTTCTGATCATACAGCTTTGACTATGATTGAGGAGCTGTCCCGGTCTAATCCTGCCAATATGAGGGTCGTCCTTATTCAAGACGGCATCAAGGTCAAACCGAGATGGAAATCTAAAACCTATCTCTTGAAAGATGAGACCCCTCTCCCCGCTCCCCTTCCTCAGGGGGTTGAGGTGATTGGTTATGGTGAGTTCATTGATTTGATGTTTGAGGCCGATTCCGTGGTGGGCTGGTAACGGTTGAATTTTTACGGTACGGATGTTTTTCGTGGTCTTCGTGGGCGGGAAATGGAAAATCAGTTATTGATGCGCGTCCTGGTATTCTTCGTGCCAGGCCATCTGGATCGCTTCCAGAATTTTTTCGTTTGATTTCATCGGATCGCCCGTAAAACCGGGAAGGCTGACGATCGATTTGTGCATCTCCGTAAACCGGACGGTCAGCGGATCGGTATTCGGAAATTTTTCTGCCAACAAAATGGCAATATCTTCGATGTTACTCCATTCCATTAGTTACTCCTTCCGGGTGCATTCCGGCAATTCCACGACAATATCGCCATAAATTCTTGCCTGGCATCCTAACCGTGAGTCGAGCGTCAGATTTTCCGCCATATCAAGACGGTCTTCCTCTTCTTCGTGTTTCGGAGTCAGCTTTTCCATTCCCTCTTTGATGATCACATGGCAGGTTGAACAGGCACAGACCCCGCCGCAGTTATGGGGAAGGTCCACTCCGCAATTTTCCGCGGCGTCGAGAATGCTTTCTCCTTCATTAGCCATACTTTCCACATTCATGGGAAGAAACACAATCTTATATTTCTTTCCGGTTTTATTTTTCTGTTCCATCTCTTTTTGCGTCGTTGTTTCCATAAGTCATCTCGTTATTATTTTAATATTATAAAATATGCCTTCAGGATAGTTCCTTTTTAATATCTTCGGTAATATTCATAATATACGTCCGATGAGAAAGAATATTTCTAAATTCCGAAAGTATTTCCCCCTTCCGACGCCGCGTTTCCGCGTCTTCTCCCCCCCCCCTGATTTCCTGGTCTTGCGGCCCGCCTTCAACAAAACCGCCGCGGGACGTCCCCGGAAGGGGCAAGTCGTCCCATTGACCGGACAATTGAATCATCCGGCCTTCAAGTTTTAATAATCTGTTTTCAAGACTTTTGAGCTCTGTTCTAAGCTCGCCTCTTGCATTTTCAAGTAAATAAAGATTTCCTTCTTGCTTCAAACCACGGATCTCTCCAAGCTTTTCCTGTAATTCCAGAACCTCTTCAAGCAAATCGGGGGGAGCTTTGGCGCGAATCCCTCCGGTATCCCCTTTTTCAAGCTGTATCAGGTATTCAAGTCTTGATATAGGATCCCTTAATGTCCGGTAGGCTTTATTTAAAACTGAAGAATTTTCCAGACTAACCTCCTGTTCCTCGGGAGATTTTCTTTGAAAAAAATCGGGATGAAACAGACGGCTTAGCGTATGGAATCGCCTTTCAAGCTTTGGAGCGTTTAAATTGAGCTTTCGCTCCAGACCCAGATAGGAAAAAAAATCGTCACAGGCGGGAATAGGCTGAATGCGTCCGCATTTAACGCAAAAATAATCCTTTACCCCGGATTGACAATACCAACAAATCTGATCATTCATTCCGCTCAAGGACTATTTTTTTTCTGCGCCGACCGATGCCTGCTCTTCCGCTTTTTTCTTATAGTCCGAAAGGGCCGCTTTAATGGCGTCTTCAGCCAAAACCGAACAATGGATTTTCACAGGAGGCAGATTAAGCTCGTTCACGATATCGGTATTTTTAATTTGCAACGCCTCATCAATCGTCTTTCCTTTGACCCATTCAGTCGCGAGGCTTGAACTGGCAATCGCGCTTCCACAGCCAAAGGTCTTAAAACGGGCATCTTCAATAACCCCTTCCTCATTGACTTTGATCTGCAGTTTCATGACATCACCGCATTCAGGAGCGCCAACAATCCCCGTTCCGATATTTTTATCCTTTTTATCAAAACTGCCGAGGTTTCTTGGGTTATTGTAATGATCGATGACCTTTTCGCTATAGGACATTTTAATTTCTCCTTTGTTTTGTATTCTTATCTAATGTTGGGTCCATTGTACTTTTGTTAAATCAACGCCCTCTAACGCCATTTCATAGAGGGGAGACATTTCCCGTAACCGTCTTACGGCCTCTATGGTTCTTTTTGCCACTTCATCCACTTCTTCTTCGGTGTTAAAACGTCCTATTCCAAAACGAATCGAGGAATGGGCTAAATCATGTCCCACGCCAAGCGCCCGCAACACATAAGAGGGTTCAAGGGTGGCCGTCGTACAGGCGGATCCCGAAGAAAGGGCGATCTTATTTAATCCCATGAGCAGAGATTCTCCTTCCACATAGGCGAAACTGATATTGAGGTTGTTAGGAATTCTCAGCGTGGGGTGTCCGTTTAAATGGACAAAATCGAGCGCTCCCATGATCCCATCCTGCAATTTATCTCTCAAACGTTTGATTCTGGCGGATTCTTCGGGCATGACCTCGTTGCAAATTTGACAGGCCTTGCCAAACCCGACAATCCCGGGAACATTCAAAGTCCCGGATCGCATCCCTCTTTCGTGCCCGCCCCCGTCCATCTGGGGAGCCAGCCGGACTCTCGGGTTTTTTCTTCTCACATATAAAGCGCCAACGCCTTTCGGACCGTAAATCTTATGGGCGGTAAAAGACATTAAATCAATTTTCATCGCTTCGACATCGACAGGGATTTTCCCAACGCCCTGAGTGGCATCACAATGGAAAATAATTCCCTTTTCTTTGGCTAATTTTCCGATTTCCGCAACCGGATTAATGGTGCCGATTTCATTATTGACCAGCATCACAGAAATCAAAATCGTCTTATCCGTAATCGCTTTTAGAATCTCTTCCGGATGAACAATACCCTGGGAATCGACGGGAACCAGCGTGACCTTCATGCCCGATTTTTCAAGACGCCGCACGGTATCAAGAACAGAGCGATGCTCAGTCGCAGAGCTGATGATATGGCCTCCCTTTTCACGGTACATTTCAGCGACGCCTTTTAAGGCAAGATTGTTTGATTCTGTGGCGCCGCTGGTAAAAATGATCTCTTTGGGGTCAGCATGAATCAGACTGGCAATATCATTTCTTGCATTCTCAACGGCTTTTTCGGCTTCCCATCCAAAAAGGTGATTCCGACTCGCGGCATTTCCGAATTTTTCCGTAAAATAAGGAATCATCGCCTCCAGTACCCTTGGGTCAACCGGGGTTGTCGAATGATTATCCATAAAAATCGGCGTTTTCAAATCCATTACCCGTTACTCCTTACTTGATTAAAGAATTAACAATGTTCGAATGGTTAGTATTGAAGGTTGCACCAAAGGTTTCCTGATGCATCTGATACAATGAAATGCCACTCAATAAATTAATGATACTCATTTGAATGACGCCCAGGGGGGTACGAATATTACAATTGGCCTTTTGAGAACAGGGGTTATCACGATCATGATAGCACTCGGCAATTCCAATCGGCCCCTCAATGGCCTGAATCACCTCTCCTACGGAAATTTCGGCCGGGTCTTTTGCTAAAATATACCCTCCCTTTGGCCCATTATGACTAATGACCAAACCTTTCTTTGCCAATTTCTGCAGAATTTTCGCGAGAAGTTCTAAAGGGATATTGTATTTTTCAGCAATCGTTTTGGTATTGACCACCTGATCATTTTCCATAAACGCGATATAATGCATGGCGATTAGGGCGTAATCTATTTTTTTTGATAACTTAAGCATGTAAACCCATCTGGCTAAATTTATATACGACCATTTTAGATTGAGACTTATCTGGTCGTATATAAATTTAGCATGTTCCCTTAATGGGTGTCAAGCCTTTTTTATTCGGTTATTGGAATATTTTTATTAATGAAATCAACCTTCTAAATTACGATTAAAAAGATCGGATAAAAGGGCTGTAGGTTTATCGGAGGGTCTTTTGAAAGGAGGTTAATTTTTGAAAGAATTGGGATTACAGAAAAAATCGGCTCACATCCACTTTATATTTGTGAGAATCAATCGTTCTCAGAATACTTCGTTTGAACTCTGAAGTTCCACCAATTGTTTCATTCAGGTCAATGATCTCTCCGTCGACTTCCTGCCCTGACGAATTGACAATAATCTTCACCTTCGGACGGTCCCCTTTGTCGGAATCAGGATGAATCTGAAAAACGACCGCAATTTCATGGGTGTTCAGCAGCACCAATGTTCCAATAGGGAATATTCCAACACAATTGACAAAAATTTTGAGTAAAACAGGATCGAAAGCCGTCCCACTCTTTTTCAGCATAAATTGAAGCGCTTTTTCAGGAGGTATCGGCGTACGGTTATAAACTCTGGCCGAGGTCATCGCGTCATAACAATCCGCGGTGGAAATGATCCTCCCGAAAAGGGAAATTTTGCGTTTCTTGGCCAGTTTCGGGTAACCTGAACTATCATAATTCATGTGATGTTCAAATGATCCATACATCACTTTTATGGTTAATTCGTTAAGCCCTTTGATCCTCATAATATTTCTAATCCCTAAAACAGGATGCCTTCGAATCACATTCCATTCTTCGTCATTAAAATCTGTCGGTTTATTCAAGAGATCAATAGGAACGTTGGCTTTCCCGATATCATGAAAAAGGCTTGCCATCCCCAGATTCGACAATTCAATCTTGTCATAACCCAGCCTTTGTCCAATTCCCAAACTTAAAACACAGACATTGACGGAATGATTGTAAGTGTATTCGTCATAACACCGAAGATTGGTTAATCCCAATAAAACAGATTCTTCCTGCAGAATCAAATCGACCATGGATTGAACCATTCTCTTCGTTTTCTTCAAACTCACGGCTTGATTTAATTTACAACTCTCCATCACCTGATTCACTGCCGAGACCGTATTAAAATAGGTTTTTTTTACAAACTCCCTGGTTCCTTTATTCACATTGAAAGAAAGATCGGCCCCTTTTTTTTCAATATATTCTTCAATTTTAATCGCTGTTAAACCGGCCTCGATAAGGGAGTCTTCCAGATCTTTAAAGGGCGTTTCGGTTTTTTTCAAATCGATTCCATTAAAAATGAAAACAAAAGTTTTTATATCCTGAGGCGTCGCCGTATTCAAAAACACGATTTTCCCGATGTTGCGTTTTAAAAGGGCATCGATAAAACTCGAAAACGAATTAAAAGTTTCAATATCCATTTTTAATTTTTCTTCATTCAGGAACAACGAGTCGGCTTCCCGGTTAATGGCGATCTCATCATCGATCGTAAATAAAAATTGAAAAGTTTTCATTAAATTGGAAATCGGAGTGTCAAAAGAGGAATTTTGGACCTGATGAATCAACGCCATTTTTAAAATGATATTAAACTGGCTTACCAACTGTTTCCCGTAGTTTAAAAATTCGGCGTCAACGGTTTTGGAATAATGGGATTCATTTGACAGAGTCTGGCTATTCGGATTCATTTTTTCTTTTTAACTCCCGTTTTTCATTGGCCCTTTGAATTTCAAATAACGCCCGGGCGGCAAAATCACTCACCGGCCTATAAGGGTGTTTTTTCGCTTCTGTCAGCAGGTTTACAGCCTTCGCGGTTTCTAAATGTTTTAAGGCATGAACCGCACAGATCGCTTTTTCTTCCTTTTTTTTTCTTTTGACAAAATACAAAAATGTCGGCTTTAAATAGCTTCCTAACAGGGGAATTAAATCATCATTTCCTAATTTGCCCAATGCGCTAAAGATTAAATGTTTTTCTTCCGGATCCCTGGAACTAAAATCTTCTTCTCCGATCATTTTTATTAAAACAGGCACCGCTTTAACATTTTTGTTTAATTGAACGACATGAATAACCTGTTTCCGGATCGCCAGGTCGTGATCATGTAAGAATTGGAGCATCATCTCCCTGGCGTTTTCTTTTTCATTTCCGATCATTAGCAGAGTGGCCACCACTTCTTTGCGAACTCTTTCATCGGGGTATTGAACCAGTTTTCTCAAAGAATCAATCGCCTGTTTGTTCCCGATCCGCCCGATGATCTGAACCAGGTTTCGGATGACGAACCATTCACCTCCCTGAAGCCGTTTAATGATCGGTCCAATATCTTTTTTTCCAAATTCGACAAGGATGTCGGACAATACTTTCCGCGTCTTCCTCGTTTTAGCCTTTCCTAGAATATTAATAATGGAAGGAACGGCCGAAAGGGTTAACATGCCTAAAAAATTTGCCAGAGCCGCTATATTTTTGTCATCCAGGCTGTTGATATGCTGTTCCAGATTCATCAAACATTCAGGCTTCGCGAGCGAATCAATGAACTCGTTTAAGATCGCCAATTGGTTTTCAGGCAAGGGCGGAATTTGCTCTTTTAACAAGACAAAGAGCCGGGTGATTTTTTCTACCTGGACAAAATCCCCCTGGTCCGAAAACTGAGTGATGTTCTTTGTCAAGGCCCCGATCATCTCTGAGAAAAACTGACTATCTTTTTCGACCTGAAGAACAGAATAAATAATTCCAATCATTTCCAGGATCAGGTCTTTGTCCCCCTCCTCTTTCATTTCTTGTTTTATTTTTTCGATCTCATCATCTGTCAACCTAAAAACCTGACTGAATTGAAGGCCTTTGGTTTCCACGCTGATCGAGGGACGGTGGCTTGCAGAGGCATCCGTTTGATCTTTTAACTCTTGCGAATCCTTTAATTCCGATTGGATAAGGTTCGTGAATCCCGCTTTAGCCTGTAGATCGGGGATCAGAGACGATTCATTCGAGTCCGAAAAGTAATCTTCAAGAATTTGAAACTTAATATGATGAAAATGCCGCTGCCACAGCAAGGTCACCAGGTCATCATCGGGATATTCCGCGTCATAGGTTTTCCCCAAGACCTCCAGAAGTTCTCTTGATTCCTCATCGGTCATCCCTTCTAATAAAGTCATCTGTCTAACACCGTCCACGAACAATTTAAAAGCCAGACTATCAAGCCGGTTCATATTTTCGTATATGACCTGATCATCATAAGACAGGGTATACTGTCCGACCGTCAAAACAGTCTCTCCGAAGTTTTTTAAATGGGTATCCAGCTGCGCGTAAAACTCTTTTAAGAACCGTTGGTGAACGGGATTATTGGGAAGGTAAATTTTTAAATTCTTGAGGGCTTTAACAAGGATTTTAAAAACCTCTCCGATAGATTTAACTGCCTGAGAAGAAAAATCCTCACCGTCATCACTGTCCTTCAAAACCGGCGTGGAAGGGTTTTTAGAATATTTATTCGGGTCAGCTGTCACATTATAAAATATAGGCGCAAACCCAAGAACAGCGATAGAAAGTTGTCATTGCGAGCGAAGCGAAGCAATCTCGCCATCGTGAACCGAGATCGCCACGCACCCTGCGGGCGCTCGCGATGACAGGCAAAACAAGGAGTTACAAATCCTATCGCTGTTCTTGGGCTTAAACAACATATTGACTTTAATGAGATTCATTGTATGATACCTTCGAGTTAAATCTAACGGCACCTATTCATGATTCCCAACGAAAAAATCATTTTAGCCCTTGATGTTGAATCCGGCGGCGAAGCCCTTGAATGGGTCGATCGATTAAAACCCTTTATCGAATGGTTTAAAATCGGAAGCCAGCTCTTTCTCGCGGAAGGTCCCCGGATCGTCGATCAAGTCCTTCGGAACGGGTCGAAAGTTTTTTTAGATTTGAAGTTCTACGATATTCCACATACCGTCGCAAAAGCCGGAATTGAAGCAACCCGGATGGGTGCCGGGATGTTCAATGTCCACGCCCTTGGAGGGGCCGAAATGATGAAAACCTGCATAGAATCTTCCCGTAATTTTGCGATTCAAAATAACCTCCCTCTCCCCAAAATCCTGGCCGTTACGCTCCTCACGAGCCATAGCAAAATCATGGTCGAAACAGAAATGGGTCTTCAGGGCCCCCTCGTATACCATTCAATTCGGCTCGCCAAGCTCGCAAAGGAATCGGGGATCGAAGGTGTCGTTACCTCGGCGCTTGAGCTCCCCCTCTTAAGGAAAGAGTTTGGAAAAGATTTTTCTTATGTGGTCCCCGGAATCCGGCCCGCATGGGCCGCCCATGACGATCAAAAAAGAGTCGTAACACCCGAAGAAGCCCTTGCTCATGGGGCCAGTTTCCTAGTCATCGGCAGACCTGTTCTGACCGCTGAAGATCCCGAGAAGGCCCTTCAGAGGATCATTCAGGAAATTTCTCCCACAGAATAGTCTTTACCATGGGATTTAAATTTAAGCCTATTGTAAAAGTGATCCCTTACGAATCCCCATTTTTCTGCTTTAAGAAAATCTTTCGTTCCCCGCCCGGGTTTCTTCTTGAAAGCGCGCGGGAAAATCCGATCACAGGACGTTACTCTTTTCTGGGTTCCGACCCCTATCTGACATTTAACGCCGGGAAAAACACGGTCGTCATCCAAAAAAAAGGAGGCCCGGCCAAAATTTTAAAAGGTAACCCCTTTTTATATCTAAAGCCGCTAATCGACCGTTTTAATTTTTCAAGACCACCGGGTCTTCCTCCCTTTTTCGGAGGAGCGGTCGGCTTTTTTGGGTATGAGATGGTCCGTTATTTTGAGCGGCTTCCTTTCCAACCCAGGGAAGGGATCGGTTTCCCCGACTGTTTTCTTCTCTTTGTCGATACCATCATCGTATTTGACCACCTGGAGAGAACCGGGAAAATTATTTATTGTCCTTCACCCGAAGATTTATTAGAAAAAGATTGGGAAAGTCTCGAAAAAACCGGTCAGGAGAAAGTCTTCTTGTATTTTGAAAGACTAAAAACTTCCCCGAAATGCCCCCGCGTTCCATGCTCCGCATTCCAGACTCCCGCCATTTCTCCGTCCATTTCAAAAGAGGCGTTTCAAGAGAATGTGCTTAAGTGTAAAGAATATATTCGTAACGGAGAGATTTTCCAGGCCAATTTGTCACAACGTTTTACCGTTTCTGAAGTCGGCGCCTCCCCTCTCTCTCTTTATGAAGTCCTGAAAAAAATTAACCCGGCTCCGTTTTCATCTTTTTTGGATGCCGGGGACTTTCAAATCGTGAGTTCTTCCCCGGAAAGGCTGGTCAATCTCTTTCAAGGACGGCTTAATACCCGCCCGATCGCGGGAACCCGGCCCCGGGGAAAAAATTCTCTTGAAGATGCCGGGCTGACGTCCGACCTGATCGCCAATGAAAAAGAAAGAGCGGAACATCTCATGCTTGTTGACCTGGAAAGAAACGATCTTGGAAGGGTCTGCGAATTTGGATCGGTTAAAGTCGATGAATTAATGGGCCTTGAAAGCTACTCTCATGTCATCCATATTGTTTCAAATATTACCGGTCAAATAAAAAAGGGAAAAGGATGGTATGACATTTTAAAGGCGGTTTTTCCGGGAGGGACCATTACCGGCGCGCCTAAAATCAGAGCCATGGAAATTATTGAAGAATTAGAAAAGGTCACCCGGGGGCCTTATACCGGCTCCCTGGGCTATATCAGTTTTTCGGGGGACCTCGATTTAAACATCCTTATCCGCACCCTTTTTCTCACTGACGGCAAGGGCTATATTCAAACCGGCGCCGGAATCGTCGCGGATTCCGATCCTGAAAAGGAATATGAAGAAACAATCCAAAAGGCCCGGGCCCTCTTTAACGCAATGGAGCTTAAAATTTGAATAAAAACCTCGTCATCTATTTCAACAACCGGTGGGTTCCTTTAAAATCCGCCCGCGTTTCTCCGATGGACCATGGATTTCTTTACGGCGACGGGGTCTTTGAAACCATCCGGTCATACCATGGGCGGCCTTTTAAATTAAAAGATCACTTAAAAAGGCTCGTTCATTCCTGCCGCAGGATCGGATTGCGGTTTCCCCAATCTCCAATAAAAATTCAAACAATTGTCGAAAAAACTCTGGCAAGAAACAAAATTAAAGACGGGATCATCCGTATCGCCTGTTCTCGAGGTCCGGGTGAAATTGGACTAGACCCTTCCCTATGTCCCCGTTCTACTTTTATGATCATGGCGTTTCCGTTTAACCCTCCCCCTGAATCTCTTTATTCAAAAGGGCTTGCCCTGAAAATTGTCAAAACCATCCGGAACCATCCAGGAGCGATTCCGAACGATATCAAATCTGCCAATTTTTTAAACAATATTCTGGCAAAAATGGAAGCCAAACAAAGCGGAGCAGATGAAGGGATTCTATTAAATGACAAGGGGCATATCGCCGAAGGAACCATCAGTAATGTTTTTTATATCAAACACGGGGTCTTGGTCACTCCTTCTTTAAAATCAGGGATTTTAGAAGGAATCACCCGTAACATCGTGATTGAAATTGCAAAAGAGATTGGCGTTCGAGTCATTGAAAAACTCGTCAAGCCAAAAGAGTTCTTGATGGCGGATGAATGTTTGATCACGAGTACCGGCTATGAAATCATGCCCGCCACAAAAGTGAATGGGAAAAAGATCGGAAACGGCAAACCTGGTCCATTAACAAAACTTTTGATGAATCTTTTCAAAGAGCATGTTAAATGTTCCTCCTGACTGTCATCCTGTATCGATCTTTACAGCATTGTAACTTCAACCTGAATCATAATTCCAAAAATCGGTTATACTTATAAAATGAACTGAAATAAGTAAAATATTTTTAAAGGAGATTTCTCATCATGTTAAACGTATTTTTGATGGGTGCCGGAGATAAGGGAACCCAATTATTAGACCAGTTCCTGAATCTTGATTGGGTGAAGGTGATAGGAATTTCCGATATTAAATCCTCTGCTCCAGGCCTGTTCGTTGCCGAGGAAAATGGCATTCCTGTTTTTATTGAAGATTCATTAGATTATTTGGAAAAACTGGATATCGATCTGGTTTTTGATCTTACAGAAGATCCCGCCATAGCATCCAATCTCTTGAATATGACAAACGGTAAATTCAACATTGCTACGGGCGAAACTGCCGCCCTTTTCATGAATTTGATTCGTCAGGAAAACAAACAAAAAGAGGAAATAAAGGAATCGCTTGAAGAACATCAGATTCTAGCCGAAGTCGCGCTTAAACTTTCCGAAGCTGAAACTTCCGACAATATATTCGAGACCATCGTAAACGGAGGAATGAATCTGGCAGGGGTTCCGGCGGCCTCTTTATCGATTTATAACGATTCAAAAGATGAATTATTTTTAGTCTACGCAAAGGGTTTTTCAACTGAATTCTATCAACATGCCATTGACCTGGTCCGGACAGGAGGTCTGACAGAACATGTTCTGTCCAAGAAAGAACCTTTTGTCGTGTCCAATGTGGAAGAGAACCCGTCCTTTAACAACTCCTTGTTAATAAAGGAAGGGGTAAAATCTCTTATCGGTGTTCCGTTAGCAGCCCAGGATGGTCCAATGGGGATCCTTTTTCTTGACGACTTTAAACCCCGTGAATTCTCGCAATCTTGCCTTGATATCTTAAAGCTTTTGGCCTCAAGAGCGACCTTAGCGATTCAAAAACAGCAAGCATTGGAAAAGTTAAAGACCCTCTCGATTCGCGATCCGCTAACCGGTTTGTATAATCGAAGATATTTTATGGAAATTCTTACTTTGGAAATCGACAGGGCTCTCCGGCTGAATCATCCTCTATCCGCAATTATTTTTGACATTGATCATTTCAAGAAGATTAATGACAAGTTCGGGCATTTGGCCGGCGATCGCGTCATTCAGAGCCTGGCCCGGTTATTTAAATCTTCTGTACGAAAATATGATACCTTTGCCAGGTTTGGTGGAGATGAATTTCTGATTCTTCTACCCGATGCGGATGGGACGGCCGCTATGAAACTTTGTGAAAGGCTGAAAAGCTCGATCTCGAATGCCAAACTTCTTCCGGATGACTCCGCGGTTACCTGTAGTTTTGGAATTCATACTTTGTCCGAATCTGAAACCAAAAAAACGACTCCCGATGAATTTCTTCACCATGCAGATACCGCGTTATATGAATCCAAACAAAATGGAAGAAATAAAATAAGTTTTTCTCCAAACAATAAATTAAAAGGATTAATCATTAAAGATCAGAAAAATCGCAGGCCTGGGATTACACGAATCATCCCAAGGAACTCTTCTGACAGGTAGAGGCAACCCCCCGTGGTTGCCCAGGGCAGGCACAGGGGCCTGCCCCTACGATGAAATGCAACAACATCTAATACGTTTGTATTAGTTCTTATTTTTCCAGCTTGGTAATCCCAAGCGTTTTTAAAATGGCTTTTTCAAAATAAGGCTCGCTGATCCCCTTTTTCATTTTATGCAAGAAATATTTCTCCAAAGCTATCTTGGCCAGATGCACCCATTTTCCCTTCTTGGTCCAGTTTAAATTGCGGGGCGCCATCTGCGGAAGAGCCACAAAGGCGATTCCTGTATCCCCCATATCCGCCAGACAGATCGCATTCCAGGTCGCAGTTGCCCTTTTCGGGTTATTTTCAATGTCCGCTTTAATATTATGAACAGCGGCCGCCACCATGGATTCGATCATATAGCCCGTCTTTGGCGCTCCGGTCGGAACAGGCGTCTGTTCCACGGGAGGAATGGCGACGCAAACCCCCGCGGCATAGATATTTTTATAGCCGGGATTGGCCTGATAAGGATCGATGTTCACAAACCCTTTTGGATTGCAAAGCCCCGATGTCCCGGCAACCGCGTCCACACCGGCAAATGGAGGGATAAACATCGAGTAACGGAAAGGGATCTCCTGTCCGCTTTCAAGGGTCAGGTTTCCGGGTTTGACCTCTTTAATTGAGGCATTCGTCACAAACTTGATGTCATGATCGGCAAACTCATCTTCCATCAGTCGTTTCGATTTGCCTACGCCTGCGAGACCCATATGACCGACATAAGGTTCCGGCGTCACAAAGGTGATTGGCACTTTTCGGCGCAGCCTCTTCTTTTTCAAATCAGCCGCAAAAATAAAGGCCATTTCATAAGCCGGACCGAAACAAGACGCTCCCTGCGCGGCTCCCACGACAATCGGCCCCGGATCTTTTAAAAATTCCTGATAGGCGCCCCAGGCCTGTTCAGCATGAGCGACTGTACAGATGGACTGCGTATATCCGCCGGGTCCCAACCCCGGAATCGCGCCAAAATTCAATTTAGGACCCGTAGCAATAATCAAATAATCATACGTTACGGGGCCTTTTGACGTCATCACCTGATTTTGCTTCGGATCGATTCCCTCTGCAGGCAACTGAATAAACTCTATCCCCTTTTTCCGAAGAACAGGCGCTAATGGAAAGGAGATCTCCTTACGCGTCCGCCAACCCACGGCCACCCAGGGATTGGAAGGCACAAAATGAAAATAATCAACATTAGAAATAACCGTTACGGAGTGCCGTTGACCTAGCATTTTCCGACATTCATAGGCCGCTGGAAGACCTCCGATTGAAGCGCCAATAATAACAACGCGGGCCATATTTTCCTCCTTCCCTATTCAAACTGTAATTAAACTATCTCCGGCCGGTATCGGCCCGCCCTTCCTTTTCAACCCTCTGCTTCATGTCAAAAGCCTCAGACTGCACACGAACCTTGCAGGCATCACAAATGATGTCATGAGAAGGCTGAGCGCATAAATGGCAAAAGGTTAAATTCTCCCCGGGCGGGACAAGCTCCTTTACCGTGTTTCTTTTCTCTTCAATCGTTTGTTTCTTTTCCCCTTTCTCTGCCCGCATGGTTTCCGCTTTAACCGTCAAAACAGGGCATTGAGCGCGTTGAATCACCCGTTCCGCAGTGCTCCCGAGTAAGATGTGGGCCAAACCCGTTCTCCCTCGGGTTCCCATGACCACCAGATCGGCCTGAACCTCCCTGGCCGCTTTAATAATCTCAATCGAAGGGACACCCGTGACGCAATACCCGTCGGCTTCAAGTCCGCTCTCTTTCAACCGGTTCACTCTTTGTTCGGTCATCTCAATGAGTTTCTGCCTCAACCCAAGGGGGTCTCCGGGAGGCATTAAAGAAGTATCCAATGCATAAACTGACGACTCGATGACATGCAAAAGGATGATTCGAGCCTTGAAATCTCTCGCGAGAGAACCAGCATACGCCATCGCCCTTTCAGAACACTCCGAAAAATCTGTAGGGACCAGTATCTTTTGTATGTTCAATTGAACACTTGCGCGATTGGTTGCGGAATTGGACATTTTGACCTCCTTCAATCTAACCCTCTAGTTTCAGGGTAGCGCAACAGACAAGCCTTTATCAAGAGTTTCAGTTACGCGTCAACACGATTGCAATAATATTTATCGGGCTTCTTTTTTTAGGCTCAGCATATACCGGGTTAAACTTTCCAATTCTGCCTCGCTTAACCGAACAGAGGGCATAAAAGAACCGGGAGAAAGACTTTGTGGGTCCTTAAAATGGGCCTCCAGCCAGGTCTTGTCCCGCTTATCCCCTTCATACGAAAGATCAGGTCCCACCTGAGCCCCTTCTCCCTGAATCCTGTGACAGCCGGCGCAGGCCAGTTTTGCATAAATCGCCTTCCCCCGGGCAATCGCCGGGTCGGCGACGACAATCGAAGCGGTCTCTTTCACGGCCAGTCCCAGCATCGTAAACACAAAAACAAGAAACAACCCGCCTAATATCATTGCCATCGGCCGTTTAACGGGAATCCGTTCCCACCGGCGTCCTAAAAAAGGAATCGCGAAAAATATTCCGAAAAAAAGGAGAGGAATGACAAAGGTCGCCACAATTTCAAAACGTCCCTCGAAATATTTCAGGAACTGGTAATAAAAAAGGTAGTACCACTCAGGAACAGGCCGGAAGGTGGTATCGGTGGGATCGGCGCGATCGGCCAGATGAGCCGGAACATTAGCCGCCAGAACCACCAGCACAATAAACATCACTCCCATCGCCACCGCATCCATGAAGACCTGCCTGGGATAAAAGGGCTCTGAAACGGCCTCTGCCTTTTTCTTATCCCAGGGGCCAGCCGCTCCAACTCGCCTTAAAATAAAGAGATGAAGCGCAATCATCATCACAACCAACCAGGGAAGAAAGAGCGTATGGACGGCAAAAAAACGGCTTAAGGTTAAAGCGCCCAGATCCCCCCCTCCTCTCAAGATCCGGGTCAAGGCTCCTCCGATCCACGGAACAGTCCCCACCAGGTTGATTCCGACCTGGGTGGCCCAGTAGGCTTTTTGATCCCAGGGCAGAAGGTATCCGGTAAATCCAAAAGACAACGTCAGGATCAGGAGAAAACCGCCGACCATCCACATCATTTCCCGGGGAGCTTTAAAAGCGCCATAGAGGAAAACCTGCAATATGTGAAGTCCGATCATGACCATCATCGCACTGGCTCCCCAATGATGGAGACCCCGTATAAAAGAACCGAAAGGAATCTCTTCTTGAATAAAGCGGACGCTCTCATAGGCATGATCCGGCGTGGGCGCATAATAAATAGCCAGAAACATTCCGGTCAGCGCCTGGAGGAGAAAAAGAAACAGGGTCACGCTTCCGAAGATATAGATCCAGCTGGCTCCGCCGGGGATTTTTTCATCCAGAAGATGATGGAGTACAGGAGGAAGATTTAATCGTTTGGAAATCCATGCCGATATCCGTTTCATCATATCTCCTCTTTTCGTGAAATCCCGGACTTAAACTCTTTATAAACCACATAGAGCCGGTCGCCCTCCACTTTAGCCGGAAGCGCATCAAGCGGTCTGGGAGCCGGGCCTCCCAAAACCTGGCCGTTCAAATCAAAAGAACTATTATGGCAGGGGCAGAGAAATTTCTTTTTTTGATCGTCCCAATGGTAACCGCATCCCAGGTGGGTGCAAATCGGCGAATAAACCACCACCTCCCCCTCAGGTTTACGAAACGCCCAAATCGATCTGACCGAGGCGGCTTTCATCCAGCCGCTGGAAACCGAACGAACGACTTCCAGCTCTTTAGGCTGATTCATCTCTAATTGAGTGACCGGCCCGACCTCCGACCAGGGTTCTTCCCGTTTTCGAAGGGCAGGAAGGATGGTGTATCCCAGAATGGGAACAGATAAAATCAGGGCAATGGATCCTGCAATCGCTGCAATGGCTTTTCCAAAAAAACTCCGGCGCGTCACTTCTTCAGGCATTTTATTCTCCTTTAGTCTTTCCATTTTCTCTTAAACCGTTTAATCCTGAAAATCTCCTCATGTTCCCTTTCTTCAAGGCTGTTCTTAATTTCACGGATGTAAGCCCTCACGGGGGGCAGAATTAATTCCTTCAAGGCATTGATCCTGCGGGTCACCTTTTTAATTTCCTGGCCAATCCGTTTGAGTTTCATCTCCACCGATACCGTCTTGAGAATAAGGTCGATGACTTCTTCGAACCCTTTGACCGTCTCGTCTAAATGGGGGGTGGTACTGGTCACTGAATAGCCCCTTGCCTCCACGGAACGAACTGCCGTCTGAAACTGGAGGTCCGGGAAACGCACCCCCCAGATATTTTTTTCCGACACTTCAAGCGCCAGATTTCGTTTGGACGCAAAAGCGGCAGAAGTCAGGGATTCTCTCCCAAAAACAGCCATTGAAAGCGTTAAGGCGTTTTGAGCCTTTTGCATCCCTTGACGAAGATTTTCTCTCGCTGTCATGGCCGACGCCGCCATCTTAAAAAACTCCTTCACCAGCGCTTCCCGCTTGCTTTCCAGCAGGCCAAGTCCCTTTTCAGTTGTCTGAACGCGCTGTTTCAGAAGAAGAAGGTTCAACCGTGTGGGGCTTGTTTTTTCCATCGCTTTTTTTTATCCCCGCGGCCGATCATATTTTTGGAGATGTTCCGGCTTGATCCGGGTCAACCTTTCTACCGGAATCCCCCTTAACAGTTCCCAGCTCAGGTCGAGTGTTTCCTTCAGGCCTCTCTTCTGATTCCCCTGATTGACAAACTTCGTCTCAAAGAGATTGGCAAAATCCAGAAGACGTTTATCGTCCCCGCTTAATCCTTCCTGCCCGACAATGGCTTCGACCTGCCTCAATTCCCTCCCTTGAGCATATAACGCATAAAGCTGATCGGCCACGCCGCGGTGATCCTCCCTTGTCCGTCCCTTTCCAATTCCGTGGTTCATCAGTCTGGAAAGACAGGGGAGAACATCAATGGGAGGATAAATCCCTTTCCGGTGCAGCTCTCTCGACAGGACAATTTGTCCCTCGGTGATATAACCGGTCAAATCAGGAATAGGATGGGTGATATCATCATCCGGCATCGTCAAGATCGGAATCTGCGTTACGGAACCTTTTTTTCCTTTGATCTGCCCGGCTCGCTCATACAATGCAGCCAGGTCGGTATACATATAACCCGGAAACCCCCGGCGGCCTGGGATTTCTTCGCGGGCCGTGGAAATTTCCCGAAGGGCCTCGCAGTAATGGGTCATATCCATCATAATGACCAGAACGTGGAAATCATGAACAAAAGCAAGGTACTCTGCCGCAGTCAACGCAAAACGGGGGGTTAACAAACGTTCGATGGTGGGATCATCAGCCAGATTTAAAAAGGCCACGGTATGGGACGTTGTCCCGCTTTCCTCAAACGCCTCGGTGAAAAACGCCGCTTCGCGGAATGGAATCCCCATCCCGGCAAACACGATGGCAAATCGACCGTCCGGGTCCTGCTCTTCGATTTTTTCTTCGCTCTGATCGAGGGGAGAGACAATTTCAGCCTGGCGGAGAATTTGGGCGGCAATTTCTTTTGCAGGAAGACCTGCTCCCGAAAAAATCGGGAGTTTCTGACCCCGTACCAGCGTATTAAGTTCATCAATGGCTGAAATACCGGTTTGAATAAAGCGGGAGGGCCTTTCCCGCGCCAGGGGATTGATCGGGCTTCCGATAATGGAAGTCTGCCTTTCCGGAATCACGGGCGGAAGGAGGTCGACGGGCGCTCCTGCCCCGTTAAATCGCCGCCCCAGGATATCGAGGGAAAGATCCATTCGCGCCGCCTTTCCGGTAAAACGGACACGGGTGTCGGAAAGACGCATTCCTGACGTCTCTTCCAAGACCTGAACAACGGTGTGCCGTTCGGAGAGTTCAATCACCTGCCCCCTCCTCTGCTCATTCCCTGGCATTAAAATTGAAACCATCTCCCCCAGGTGAGCGCCTCGAACCCCTTCCACAAATAAAAGGGGTCCGGAAATGGATCCCACAGACTGGTAATCTAATGTTAAAAGACCGGAAGATCGCTTATCCATGGACTGGCTCTTGTGTGATCCCCTCATCCATTAAATTGATCAAGGAAATTGCCCTGGGTTCAAATCCCTCAGAAGGCCACTCTTTCATCCGGATCAACTCTAAAACAAAAGGTTGATCGAGAACAACGTCAATGGCTGTTCCTTTTTGAACGGACGCCATTAAAAGCTGATAAAACCGATGGAGGACTTTTAGCATCCAGTATTGCTTTTCAAGCGGACAGTTGGCATCGCTCTGCGAAAAAGAGCTTTGACGGAGATAATCTTCCCTGATCAGCCGGCTAATTTCCAGAATGGCTCTCTGCCCTTCCTGGAGCGCATCCTTTCCAACCAGTTGAGCCACTTCTAAAAGCTCTTCTTCCTGCTGAAGGACTTCCATTAACCAGGCGCGTAGTTCAGACCAATCAGAAGCCACTTGTTGCCGAAACCAGGGATCAAGCAGATCGGTATAAAGGGAGTAACTTCGTTTCCAATTAATGGCCGGAAAGTGTCTGCGATGAGCGAGGTCGGAATCGAGCGACCATATGCCGCCCGCGATCCTCATTGAACTCTGGGAAACCGGTTCGGAAAAATCCCCTCCGGGCGGAGAAATGGCGGACACGATGGTCACCGATCCAACCCGCTCCTCCCGGCCAAGACAGGCCACCCGGCCTCCTCTTTCATAATAATGACTCAACCGGGTGGAAAGATAGGTTGGATAACCTTCTTCCCCCGGCATTTCCTCCAGCCGGGATGAAATCTCCCGAAGCGCCTCAGCCCAGCGGGACGTGCTGTCCGCCATCAAAGCGACGTGATATCCCATATCCCGGTAGTATTCGGCAGCCGTAATTCCCGTAAAAATAGAAGCTTCCCGTGCCGCAACCGGCATATTAGAGGTATTGATAATAAGAATCGTCCTCTCCATTAACGGCCGGCCGGTTTGCGGATCCTGAAGATTTGGAAACTCGGATAAGACGTCGGTCATCTCATTGCCCCGCTCGCCGCATCCGATATAAACGATGATCTCTGCCCGGGCGTATTTTGCCAGGCTTTGCTCTGCCACCGTTTTCCCTGTCCCAAATCCTCCCGGCATAATAGCCGTCCCTCCCAGGGCGATCGGAAACACCATATCAAATATCCGCTGGCCGGTAATGAAGGGAAGGTTCGGGAGGAGCTTCTTTTTAAAGGGGCGCGGGGATCTCACCGGCCACCTCTGCATGAGGCTGATTTCTATACCGCCGTCCAAGACCGCTATTGTCTCCTGAACCGTAAACTCTCCGGCCCGAATCTCTTTTATTTTTCCAGACCGTCCGGGCGGAACCATGATCCGGTGAATGATCCGGTCGGTTTCCTGAACCGTTCCGAGGAGGTCTCCCCCATAAACCCCTGCTCCGGGTTTCACGGAGGGAACAAACCGCCATTTCATCGACCGGGAAAGGGCCGGAACAGCAAATCCCCTCGAAATAAAATCTCCCTGTTTCTCAAGCAACGCCGTTAAAGGCCTCTGAACACCGTCAAAAATAGAAGAAATCAAACCGGGACCCAGTTCAGCCATCAGAGGCTCTCCCAGGTCTTCGACTTCTTCTCCCAAAGAGAGCCCGATCGTATCTTCATAAACCTGAATCGTCGCCCGATCCCTTTCCAACCGGATGACCTCACCCAGGAGCTTCAAAGTCCCGACGGTCACCCGATGGTAGATCCCTGCGCTTTTCATTCCGGATGCGACGATGGTCGGTCCTGACACTTTGACGATCTTGCCTTTAGTTTTCATCGTTTAATTTTAATTTGGTAACCCATTACGTTTTGCATTAACCGGGAGAGATATTCTTCCTTTTTCTCTCCTTCCCGCCATGATTGAATATGGGGGACCGGAACACATACCGGCTGAAAATTTTCTTCAACCTTTTTCCGAGTCCCTTCGGAAAAATAAGGAAGAAACTCCTCGCTAATCACCACAATACCCGGCAGCTTTCTCTCTAATAAACCCTTCAGAAGGCCTTCGGCTTCAAGGGCGTCTTGAGCCGAAAAAGTTTCGATCCCGGCTAACCGAAATCCTAAAGCCATTTCCGGGTTTGTCAGAGCCGCAATCCAGGCCACCTTTTACCTTCCTCTGTAGCGTCGCCCCGTCGGGTCGTCGCTAAACCACCAACAACGACCGAATATCAGAATCATACATCCCGTAAGACTTTGTCCTGAATATCATTCGAAGATTAACCACCTCAAAATATTTTTGTAAAAAATATCCTGCGATTAAACCAAATCCAAGGGGGTCGTCTACCCCCATTTTTCTGGCCCGCCGAAGAATGAACCGGTTTAAACCGATTTCTAACCGGAGGGCCGGGAAGAGCTCTCCCTCCGGTTTTATCCCGGCGACAACGCCGGAATAAGGTGTTTTTTTGATCATTTCAATGGCGTCGTTTAAATCTTGCGCACGGGCTACCTTTTGAAAAACCTTTAGAATCACGTGATTTCCCCCCCGAATAAAATAATCGGCGGGGTCGGAGGCCGCGAATCCTCCTTCACGAAAAACTTTAAATGCCGTCAGAAGATTTAATTTGTCAACCATAAGACCCGCCAGCTGGTGAAACAGGCTCGCATCCTGTCCGCCATTTGTTATTTTTTTGAAGACCTCCTCGAAGATAAATCGATCCAGGGAGAGTTCCAGGAGATCCAGCCTCTTAAGGTCAGGTTGATTTTTTAAAGCTATGTTCAAAGGTTTGGCATAGGGAGAACGCCAGGCAACCAGCCTATCGACCATTCCTTGCACCGACGGCTGACGAACCAACTCCCGGAGAGCCGATGGGTTTAAAGACCCTATGGGCAGGAGGATTGAAAAAATTTCCTGTTCTCCAAAATGATTGGTTTTGCCTCTGAGGATTGCCTTAAGGTTCTCCCCCTCCCACCACGCCGTTAAACCCTGGAGATACGCCTTTGGACGCCCATCGGTCATTTGGTGAATCTTGTTGACCGTCCGCGCCCACTCCTCCCGGATACCCGCCTCCAGCCGGCTCAAGGACGGTCTATCCGAAGAATCCCCCAGAACCTTTTCATAAACCGTCTTTCCAAGAACTCCCCTGGCGGAGATGAGGTCAGGAAGGCTCATCAGTTCCCCGTAAACTCGAGGGTCCAACAATTCCGATCTTAGAAACCGGATGCGGGCATTGAGATAAGCGTAATCATCCATTTTTTTTAAAAAGCAGGCTCTGAAGATCGGTGATCAGTTCCGTTCGGATTTTTTCAACCCGGGAAGGATAGCTGTTAACCACCGTCACTTTTTCCTCCTCCAACGCCAATTTAAAACCATAGCGAAGATCGGGATCTTTCACCTTTTCATAAGGAATCCCCTTTTCCTTAAAAACAGCTTCGAGGCCTTTAGATCCGTCCTCTGGAAGAAAAGCTTTTAAAGAAGCGCTTCGAGTCTCCTGCAATGCCTCTTCCATCCTTTTTTTCCAAAAGATCCGGAGTCGTTCCTCTCCGGCCGTCTCGTTTAACCAGGTTTGTAAACATTCTTCAGCCCTTTCAAATACGCGCTTCAAGATTTCATGTTTGGCCTCTAAAATAATCCGGCGGCTTTCCAGACGGGCCTCATTTAAAATTTTGGCCCGGGTCAAAAGGATTTCCTTCTGAATTTCCCTTCGTTTTTCCTGTTCAAAATGGCCGGCTTTTTCTTTGGCCTTCAGGAAAAGGGCCTGGGATTCCAGACGTCCTTTTTCAACAATTTCCTCGCTTTTCCGTTTTCCCTCTTTCAAAAGGGTTTCAATCAAAACCTGATAGCCCAACGACAAGCCTTATTTTAAGGTATAAATAATAAGAATGGCTATCGTAAAGCCAAAAATCACCAGGGTCTCCGGAATCACCAGCAAAATTAAAACGGTTACAAAGGATTCAGGTTTTTCCAAAATCGCTCCAATCGCTGCAGCTCCAATTTTTGCCTGGGCAATGGCTGTTCCAAGCGCCGCAAGTCCAATGGCCAATCCTGCCCCAATGGCAATAAGTCCCGCCTCCATAGATCCTCCTTATCTGATCGCTACAGTTTTTTAAACGGCCGATACTCACGGCCTCCCGGTTGGAAAAAATTCTCAAAAAACTCAACATAGTGGAGTCTGAGAGACTGAATCATCGGAGAAAAGACCCCAAACAAAAAATTAATCAGATGAAGAAAAAATCCGATAAAAATCCCGGCAACGATGTTGCCGGGCAATCGGCCAAGCGTATTGGCCGCAAACGCTAACGCGGCTGAAGCCACGCCGATTCCCATTAAACGGAGATAGGAGAGGACACTGACCAGGCTATGAAGTTCCATGAGGGAACGGGCTCCCCCTAAAACAAAAATTGCAAAGAACATGACCAGGACTGTCGCCCCGCCGGCAAGCGAAAAAGCGGAGCTTAACAGACCCGCCGCCCCCGCAAGGGTCAGGAGAACGGAAACAAAAAAGATCATACTACATCCCTTAATCATCAACTTCCGGAAATCCCCATATCGAAATGCGGTAATTAACCCCAAAATCATTCCAAGAAACATCTGAAACAAACCGATTCCAAGCGTCACTTTAATCAAAGAAATAAATTCCTCCATCCGGTTGATCAAAAGAGGGTGGATCCCCGCCGGTTTTCCCAACTCTCCAAAAAACTCTCCATAGAGAACGCCAAAGAGAATAGACGAAAGGGAGGCCAGAATAAAAACGAGCGAAAGATCCCGGATGAGCGGGTTGCCCGCCCACCGCTTCCTGCTGTAAAGAGAAAGGGCAAGCAACAATCCGCCGTATCCAATGTCTCCAAGGATGATTCCGTAGAAAAGGGGAAAGAAAAAAGCCAAATAAGGGGTTGGATCTATCGATCCATATCGGGGAAGAGCCACTAATCTGGTCAACAATTCAAAGGATCTTACCGGAGGGGGATTGCTCAAGGCAACAGGAACGTTCCTGAGCTCTTCTTTTGGAATAACTAACCGCTCAACGACCACCCGTTCGGAAAAAATTCCGGTTAATCGTTGAACAACCCCGGAAACCCTGCTCTCCGGAACCCAGCCGAAGACCAGGAAGGCAGTCTGGGTATGATAAAAGAAGAAGGCCGATTCCAGCTGAGCCAGTTGATTTTCAACGCTTCTTTCATATTGGACTAACCGGTCCCGCCATTGAAGAGAAAGCCGGTGAAGGGATTCACGGAGTTCCCGGAGCCGGCAAGGAAGTTCTAAACGTTTCCTCAGAAGAATTTTAAGAGCCTGACCGACGGGCTGATTGATCAAGGAAGCGGGGAGCTTAAGCTCTGAAATATTCTTCTGCCATAGGGAAGCTCTAACGGTCCCCGACAATTCGCGCGGAATAACCAGGAGGCCAGCCACTGTTTTCGGATCCACCCGGGAGAAAAATAATTCATAACGTCCGGCGGTTAATTCAGACAGAATCTGCCGAATGGCGTGGATGGATGACCCGGTTTCCGCCTCCAGAACCAATCCAATGAAATCCAGTTCGAGATTCTCTTTGTCTTTGATCTGGTGAAGCAGCGGCGCCAGGGCCTCAAGGACACGCTCGTATTTCAAAAGAAGGCCCTGCTCCTCTTCGCTCTCCCTGACCTGTTCCAGAACCTTTTCCACCTGCCGGCGAAGGGATTCAATGATCAAAGGTTGATTTTCAGTGATGGAGGATTCAGTTGATTCAATCACCGGCAAGGAAACAATAAGATGATTTAATTCCTTTTTGAGATTTTCGAGGCCGGCTTTTTTCTTCTGGTTCTCCGGATCGAGAGAAATCCTGGCCAAACCGGAAACTCCCCCAGTTTGGACAGGAGAAAACTCGAGGTGGACATCGCCAAGCTCCTGAAGATGACGAGTCACCTCCTCCAAAAGAGCAAGAGGGCCGACGATCCTCAATTTGGCCATCCCAAGGATCATTTATGAAGATCCTCGGAGAGATCTGGATAGATCCCCCTGAGAACATGTTTCGAACCCTCCTCAATCTTCGAACCAACCTGTTCCCTTAAATCTTGCGCCTCTACTTTCGCCGCTAAAAAGATTAAAGCGGCTTCCTTTTCCCCTTCTGATTTCTCATTTTGAAGCCATCGCTCGCACTCCGCTTTTATACTTTCGCCCCGTTTCCGGAAAAGCTGATCGGCTTCTTCTTTGGCCTTTCTAACCTTTTCCCCGGTCTCCGCTTGAGCCCGCTGAATCGTTTCTTCCAACTCCGCTTCAACTTCCTGGATTTTCTTTAGAATTGCAGTTTCATCGAAACCTTTGGCATCCATCTATTCCTCAATCCCATCCATCGGCTGAAATTTGAAAAGCGTCTGCTTATCCTATTCCGGGAGATTTAACAAGTCAAGAGGGGGACCCAAGACGGGTGTGAGACAAATTTATGGGTAAACTTCTCACCCGGTTGCCCGATTTCCCCAAAACTCCTCCCACCGGCCGCTGATCTGGCAGCAGCGCAGGGCGATAATCGCATTGGCGCCTTTGACGGTCCATCTCATTCCTGACTG
>JACOTA010000069.1 GCA_016178585.1 Nitrospirota bacterium | reverse complement strand
TAAATCACGATGGCTCCTTAAACAGTGTGGAATTAAGAAGCTTTTTACCACAAAAACCCTTGAAAATAAAGGGAAATATGAGTTTTCTGATCAATATTTTCATCTGATTCCAGTATGCTGACTTTTTACGAGACCATCAAGATTACTTTCAAGGGAGGCTTCGAAGTAATGGGTCCGATTGATAAATGGGTCGCTTATTTTGTGTTAAAACCAAAAGCCGACCGCTTTATGGCGAGTATTCATGACGAATACAATCGTTCAATTGAAAAGAGAAATTCGAGGCCTTCAAACAAAGGATGAGGGAAATGTTTACTCCAATCAAATAGTATATAAATAGGGAGACCCAAAGAATGAAAGATCGTAAAACAACCGCCCTTCTCGGAATCAGTTTGATGCTTATTTTGGGAGTATTCGGATGTGCAAAGCATATGAGTACAGCCTCTCAAAGCATTGATTCAAACCCAAAACAGGCCAGGGAGATCCCCCCGGCAACTGAAAGCGCATTAATGACCAAAAACCCAGTCGTGAGTGGAAAATCGGTGGATCAAGGAATGATGAATTCAAAAAACGTGAGGGCCAGGATCTCCCTGAAAGACATTTATTTTGATTTTGATAGATCAGTAATCGGCCCGGAGATGAAAGAAGATTTGAATAATGACTCGACCTTTCTAACAACCAAAAAATGGGACAAGGTTAGAATTGAAGGCTATTGTGATGAACGCGGGACGAACGAATATAACTTAGTTCTTGGAAATAAAAGAGCCTATGCTGTTAAATCATTTTTAGTTGCAGAAGGGGCGGATGGCAAGTGGATTTCCACCATTAGTTACGGAAAAGAGCGCCCCATTTGTCATGAACACGATGAAAACTGTTACAAGTTAAACCGGCGTGCTCATTTTAAGATGCAGTAATGAATTAGTTCGGTTTGAATCGGAGGCTCAAAAACGGCGTGCCGCTCAACCGGAAAATTACATTCTCTATCTTTTGGCAATCATTATTGCCGAAACTTGACTTTTGTCGATTAAAAGAGGCATTATCGTCAAAGGGATACGGTTGCTCCTGATTTAGGGAGATACCGGGGTGAACCCCCTCGTTAAGACAATCCGAAATTAGCACGATTGCCATTCATCGGTATAAAACTCTTTTCACCCCGTTAAACTTTGTCAATCAAAAAAAAACGGCGGCCCGGTTTAACAGTCATTAACTCTTTTTTTCCATCCTTTCCTGTAAGCAGTAATACGGCTAAATTTGAAAAGCGCCCACCTTTCATCCCGCTTTTAGACACCTAAAAAATTATACTGCTTTAATGAGTTATGCTCACAAAAAAAAGTGAAAACAAAGGAGGATGCACCCATGAAGTTAAGTGACTATCTTGAGATGAAAATGAAAGGAGAGCTAATTTGGCCTCATCTTAATTTGAAGGGTTCAGGGAATAAAGCCCCTCTTGCCACTCAAGATATAGAGAAGAGCATATTAAAAAATGTTTCTTTAAGAAAGACCGTGGAATATTATACACATCTTGATATCGAAGTCGAATATGACGGACGAACTTATTCTACTGCATTTCTATGGAACGACGAACTTCTTCTAAGATCCTTGTATGAGTTTCTAAAGGAGAATATTGGGAATTCTGTAAGAGATATTGGAAATTTAAAGTTTCCTTCTTAATCAGATTATATGATTTGACTCCCACAATATAACCGGGACCCACCATGTGATTGCGGCCAGTCAGGCGGATACCGCCAGGAGCGCTATGGCGACTGTAACTGTTGTGTTGATCCCCTGATCAGAAAGAGTGAATTTGAAAAGCCTAAGAGAAAAGAACCTCATGCAAAGTTTTGCCCAGATCGGACAGGCGAAAAGGTTTTGAAATAAAACCACGGAATCTATGCTTCTGCCACTCGCCTGCAACAGGATCACTGGAGTATCCGCTTGAGGCGATGACTTTGATATTTGGATTAATTTCCAGAAGCTTCTGTAAGGTTTTTTTCCCACCCATGCCACCGGGTACCGTTAAATCCAAAATGACCGCATCAAATGGTTTCATCAATTCCGCGGCTTCCAAATAGGCCAAAATGGTTTCATTACCTTCACGAGTAACAACGACTTCATACCCCAACGCCTTCAACATCTCCGCGGCCACTTCCAGAACCACCTCTTCATCATCCATCAATAAAATCTTTCCTGTCCCTCTGATAAGGGGTTCCTCTCCAATATTTGAATCTAAAGTTACTTTTTCTGATGCAGGGAGGTAAAAAGAAAAGGTAGTCCCGCCATTCATTTTGGAACTCACGGTGATATCCCCTCCATGTTTTTTGATAATGGAATAAGAACTGGCCAGGCCGAGGCCGGTTCCCTTCGCTTTGGTGGTGAAAAAGGGGTCAAAAATGTGTTTAAGATTCTCTTCAGGGATTCCTGTTCCATGGTCTTTGATGGCTACCTTGACATATTTTCCGGCCGGAAGAGCCCCTATTTGATTACTTTCCAAAATAATATTCTCTGCGGAAATATCTATTTTTCCTCCACCGGGAGACGCTTGAACCGCGTTAATGATTAAATTATGAATGACCTGACTAATTTGTCCAGAATCAACTTCCGCATGCCATAAATCAGGAGGGAGTAGAAAATTACATTTGATTTCGGATCCATGGGAGGAAAAAGAGGCTGATTCTTTGACAAGATCCGTAACAGAGGCATTTCTTTTTATCGGGGTTCCTCCTTTGGAGAAGGTGAGCATTTGGCAGGTTAAATCCTGGGCTCGCCGGGACGCGTTTTCCGCCGCCGCTAACCGTTTATAAGCAGGATGATCCGAATCGATTGCCAACAGGGACAAGGAAATATTTCCTAAAATAGCGGTAAGGAGATTATTAAAATCATGAGCAATCCCCCCGGCCAAAACACCGATCGATTCAAGTTTTTCCATTTTTGAGATGTCTTCCTCCATTCGTCTTCGCAACGTCAGGTCCCGCAAAAATATTTGCACCTCTCTGGAGGTGGAGATCACTCTGCAACTCATTTCAGAGGAAAAAACTGTCCCGTCCTTGCATTTAATATGTTTTTCGATAAAACAGGCTTCGCCCTTGAGAAGCGCGGCCATTTTCGCCGGAATATCGGGGTGTTCTTCAGCCGGGATAAATTCCTTAAAATTCATCCCGAGAATCTCTTCCGGGGAGTATTTCAGCATCTTGCAACCGGCTGAATTGACTTCTTTAATATTAAATTCAAAATCAATGATGATAATGCCGTCAGGAGCCTGTTCAATTAATGTCTGGAATCGTTCTTCGCTTCCTTTCAATGCAGTTTTATTTTGTTTGCTTTGAGTTCGTTCCCGCAGGGTGGTGACGCCAAAAGCCACGTTTTCCGCAAGTTTAACAAGAAGGTCCACTTCATTGACGTCAAAAGCATTGGGTTCTACCGCATAAATATTAAGTGAGCCAAATGTTTCTCCATCCTGAGTCAGAGGGATGGCGATTGAAGAGGCGTACCCTCTATTTTTTGCTTCTGTTCGCCAGGGCAAAAATTCGGGATCCGTAAGGATGTTATCGCATATCCGGGGTTTGCCTGTGCGAATGGCTGTGCCGGTTGGGTCGCGTCCTTTCTCATCATCAGACCATGATATATTGAGAGTTTTCAGATACCCCATTTCATGGCCAGCCTGGGCCATAGGGAGAATCGATTTTTGTTCATCCTTTCCAGCATATCCAACCCAGGCTAAACGATATCCCGCGGCATTTACAATGATCTCGCAAATATCATTGAGAAGTTTTATTTCTTCTGTTGCCCGGATGATTGTTTCGTTGGCCGAACTTACAGCGATGAGTGCTCGATTGACGAAATGAAGTTTATCATTGATTTTTTTGTATTCAATTTCTAAAGTCTTTGAATGATCTTCCTGTTGAAGTAATTGGGATAATTCTTCCAGGAGAGTCGTTGTGATTTGATATTTTTTACCCATTAAAATGCCTCATATAGAGTTCCCTCTGTAAAAGTGGAAAAGATATGGAAAAGGAAGAATAATTCGTAGCGTGACAAATTGAGTGAATGAGCATAAGTGAGTTCTATTCATGTGAACAGATTGTAAAAAGTATCCTATTATCTTATCGTGCAGGAGTCAAGAATATAAAATTCCTTTTCGTGGTATTTTTAATAGTCTAAGTGAAAAGGCCGGACTCGAACCGGCACGCCCGTCGCCAGGCGGAAAATTAGTAGTGGGGTCAGGTCTTTAATATTGCTATTTTTTTGAAGAGGTGATAACTTTGCTTTATGGCCAGGCCGTTAAGAATTGAATATTCGGGAGCCCTTTATCATATCAGCACCCGCGGGAATGCCCAACAGAAGATCTTTAAGGATC
>JACOTA010000068.1 GCA_016178585.1 Nitrospirota bacterium | reverse complement strand
TTTCAATGAAACCCGCTCTATTTCATCCCAAAGTGAGAGATATTCTGCGAGGGTTCCCGGAAGAGGTCCGAAGAGAGATTGGCAAGCTGATTTTTGATCTCCAGAAGGGAACCAGCCTCACAATGCCTCTCTCTAAGCCGATGCCCTCCGTTGAACCTGGTGTAGAGGAGTTGCGAGTAAAAGATCGGGCTGGAATCTTCAGGGTGTTTTATTTCGCCCGGAGAGCGGATGTTGTTTTAATCTTTCATGCGTTTCAGAAAAAAACAAAAAAGACATCCCAAAAGGATATAGAAACCGGCCAAAAAAGATTACAGGAGATGTTAAATGAAAAAGATTAAAGGAATTGTGGCAAGGAATGCCTCTGAATTGGCAGAAGTGTTGGGCCTAACCCCTGCTGAAGGCCTTGAAATCAAAATTCGGAGCGACTTAAACGACAAAATTATTGCCGTTGTTCAGAAAAAAGGGTTAACCCATGCCCAGGTCGCACAACTTGCCGGCACTTCGAGAACTCGGATAACGGCTATTATGAATCGCAATACAATGGAGATTTCAACAGATTTAATGCTGAGGGTCATCGCATCGCTTGGGATTCGGGCAAAGATCATCTTTCAAAAAGCCGCATAAAATATTAATCCTGTGTCCCTTTCCCAGTATTAAAGTATGTCGCTTTTCTGCAGTAAATTTCCTCTAAAGCCTTCCCTAACCGGATAAAACATTTTTTTGAAAAAATATTGTCGATCGATTCTTGAGAAATCACTGGCCGGTTATCTGAGCTGGTCAAATAGATACTATTCCCATATCAGATTGTCATTTATTTTCTTCCCTATTTAAAGCAAAGTTCCTTTGTTATTCATTAATTTGTTTTTTTATTTTTTTAAAATCCGCGTGACCCCGGATGTCACATCCATTAAGTAGAATGAGGTCCAAACTTATTATCAATAACCCTGGAGGTAAGAGATGGAAAATAAAAATTCAACTGAAATCAGCCTGTTATTAGAAGCCGCGGAAAGGATGGATAAAAAGAATCCGCCGCCCGAAGATCAGAATGAGTTCCAAACCCGCCTCACTTCGTTGAGACAATCCCCTCTTTTGGCTGAATACGAACTGGACGAAAACGATTTAAGAATCATCACGATTCTCTTTAATAATTATTTAAACGGACTCCAGGGTCTGAAAATCAAACAACTCCTGAAAACCTTCGGAATTAACAAGATGGAGGTGGTCAGTTTTATTAAAAGACTAAAAAAGCTTGAGAAAAAAGGGCTCCTGGAAAACGAAGAGGATGATTTTAAGGAAGCTTTTCATCCCGCGAACCTGTTCCGATCCCCCTGGGAGCTTTCCCGGGAGTTTATTGAACAAATCCTTCTGTTGGAAGAAGAATCGGTTGTTGAAATAAAGCCTTATGAAGATCACGAAGAGTACCTGAACGACCAGTTCAAACGGGTTGGAGGTATAGAAAGACCGAGGTTCATGCCAAAGTTTAGAGGTGGAAAACTGAGATTTTCCTCAAGGAGCAGAAGGCGGCCAGAAACCACCATCAAGCAGTTAGAAGAAGAGATCGCCAAACGGCTGAAAAAAACAGGGTCCTCATTTCCGCTGGAGGAGCTAAAGAAAAAACATCGGCTGACCCGGGAAGAAGAGCTGATTCTCATTGCCCTTCTCCAGGCGGAGAAAAACGAAGAAGCGCCCATCGACCTGGAGGAGTTAATAGACCTAGTCAATGAATCCGACGGGGAAAATGAATCGGTTAACCGCCGATATTTCGACAAAAACGGCAAATTAATCAAACAAAAGCTGGTTGTCATTGAAGAAGAATCCCATCCAGTCGCCGGATTTAAGACAAAAACAGCCAAGCTCGACGAAAAAGTTCTTCGATCTCTCCTTAGAAGAAAAAGAAAATCAGCGGATCAGATGCTAATGAAGGACCGGTTCTTTGAGCTGGTCAAACCGGAGATCTCCCTCCAACAGGTTATTCTCCACCCCAAGACCATGGACCAGGTTCGAGCCGTCATCGAGTTGAACTCCGGACAGGTCTCCCTCCTCCTGAATGAATGGGGATTCAAACTTAACCCCAAAATCCAAACCAGGTCTAAAAAACGCCAGGCGGCGATTGCGATTCTTTTGTACGGCCATCCGGGAACCGGAAAAACCTTGACCGCCTCAGCCATCTCCGCCGAGTTAAAAAGGGAACTCCTCACGTTTGATTGTTCCACCATCCTCAATTCCTATGTGGGAGTCAGCGAAAAAAATGTCAAAATGATCTTCACCCGGTACAGAGAAATCGCCTCCGGCATGAAAAATCCTCCCATTCTTCTTCTCAATGAAGCCGATCAGTTCCTTCACAAGAGGATCAGCGCATCGAAGGGGGTGGACCATATGTATAATCAGATGCAAAATATCTTTTTAGAACAGTTAGAGCAATTCGACGGTATTCTTATTGCTACGACCAACCTTGTCGACAATATGGATTCCGCCTTTTCAAGGCGGTTTCATTACAAGATTGAGTTTAGCCGGCCTGGCCTGGAAGAGAGAGTCAAGCTCTGGAAAGCCCTGATTCCAGAAAAAACGCCGTTAGCCGGGGATGTCGATCTCTCCATTTTAGCCAAACGGTTTGATCTCTCAGGCGGTCAACTCACTTTGGTTATCCGGAATGCTGCCATCAAAGCCGCCCGAAGGGGAACCCAACTCTGCCAGCAGGATTTCATCACCACCTGCGAAGAAGAAATGGCCGGGAATTTCGATGAGAAAGCTAGAGGAAGGGTAGGGTTTTGAAGTTGGTAGCCTTGACACACTATAGTGGTCCCTATAATCAAGACAGAAAAACAGGTTGTTTAAGGTGTGTTGTTAGATTCTGCTCTGGGTTTATTTTTCTTTGTCCTTTAGATTGTCTCCTACAGAATACTGAGTTACTCGCTCTCTTTAGGAACCCGTCAGGTTTTTCAGTTCCTCAAAAGTATAGAAAATAATATTTCTTAATCCAGTATCTTTTTTCTAATTATTGCCTGTAATGGATTTCGTGTTACTCTATTTCGTTTGTATAAGTCATAAATTTCATTATCTAAAAACTCTTCATAATAATTTTTTCGATCATTTCCCTTTATTTCAGAAAGATTAAATGGATGGGCATTGTTTAAAAACAATGGATAAATATGTCTGCGCAACTTATGCGGTTTATCCTTTTCAAATATTTCTAAGAATTCACGATTAACATTCCGTGCCGCTTCAAATATATAAAAAGCTCTCTTTTGAGAAATGCCGAAAGTCTGACTTAGGGTTCTAAGTCTTTTCCTGTAATTTTCCTTTTTAACCAGGTCCCTTGTCCATCCAATCGTAGTCTTAACCTCTATTGCTGCCCAGTATTTTCCATTTTTTGTAATGATTATGTCCGGTTGCACTTTATCTTTTTTGTGTTCACATAAAACCTCAAATCGTTTAGGAAGTAAAACTCTAAAGTAATGAGCTATTAAGTCTTGAAATACATCAGATAGTGCCGAATCAACTTCACGATTGGCTTTAACCTTATATTTCCATTGAGCAGCTCTAATTTTAAATAAATCATAGAATAAATGGTACGATACATCGCCTGAAAGTTTTTTATTGATTTTTAAAAGGGCATTTAAAAAGAAAGAATATTTATCAGATATGGGTGAACGAACTTTCATTTTATATCTCACCTTGGACTTGAATAGAAATTAAAATTTAGTTTTGAAAAAATAACTGGTGTCGTAACAAAGATAACATCTTATTATTATTTGTCAAAATATCGAACTTCTAATTGGAAATGTTATTATTTTGTTTGCTCTAGTTTCTATGGATTATAGAAAGCTTACAGAAAATCGTTCATCAATTATATATAAACCCAGGCGGCGATTTCGGTTGTCACTGGGGGCTATTTTGATTTATGAGACATACCATACCAAGAAGACCTGAAATTTCCGATGTAGATCGAGCAAAAAATTACCGGTTGTGCAGAGGATTTACAGGAAAGGGAAAGGATTAAGCGGTAAACATTCCCTCTTTAATAAGCACCTTAACCGAAGTGGTCAACCAATTCCAACCCCAACAGTCTCATTCCGATTCACATCTTTCTTCCGGATCAGAATCAATAATTATTTCCCACGACCAGGAGTAATTCTTCAATCCAATGGCATCCCTTTCCCGGTTTGAACATTTTTTATGTAACCCTGAATATCGAGGACGTGGTATGACATGGCCTACATTGACCATAGATTTTATATCGGGTTTCCTTTTTTTTGAGAGAATCGTATAAAGACTTTTCCGGTTTGAAAATCTCTTTGAAAAAAGGTATCAAATGTGATACTCTAGTTACAAACATTAGAGGGGGTTGATATGAGTATAAAAAAGGTTGTTCACAAAACAGGAGAAAGGGAAGATTTCCTCGGGTTGCTTGCTTTTGGAAGCGTAGTCACAAATATAGTTCAAGTAACAAAAAAAATGGAACTGGAAAACCATAATAAAGCTTTAAAAAGCTATGCGAATGATCTGAGAGACCGCTATCAAAATATAATAAAACATTATCAACAGCTTCGTAAAGCCTATTTGTCCATGATGAATGTTAAGGAAGGGCTGTCCCGAGAAGTATCTACTTTAAATGAGATTATTAATGAGTTAAGAGCAGAAAATAACCGGCTTATAAAGGAAGTTGAGCTTCTTAAAAATGAAAATCTAAAGGATATTAAAGCGAAAGGCGTTATACGCCGGACGCGCCGGGTTTTCCAAAAAAAGGCCGGCGAAGGTGTGACGGATGCTTAATATTGAATCACGATTAGCCGCTTTTCGTAAAAGACAAAAACTTTATGATAAGCAGTCTGCCGAAGCCAAACCTGTTCTCGAGTCTCAATTCGGCGATATCATCTATCCACATATCATGAGGTCGCTTGAGGGATTTTCTGTTTCACGAAGTAAAGCTTTTGTGCCTGTTAGCAAGAAAAAAATCCGCATCCGCATAAAGGAAGATCCTAGGAAGGTGATTGCGTGGGCCATAGCTCAAAGGATCAGGGAGGCAAGAGAGAATCGGGGACTTAGACAGGAAGACCTGGCCCGGATGACAGGAATTGCACGACCCAATATAGTCCGTATAGAGCAAGGACGGCATGTTCCATCTCTCACTACTTTAAGGAAAATTGTTGATGCCCTAGGCCTCGACATAAACCGTTTGACGGCAGAGCCGGATGTTGAGGCAGAAGAGAGGCTGGAATTTGCCGAATTAGCTGAAAGTGGGATTGCAGAATGGGAAAAATCTCTTAAAGAGGAGGATAAAAGAGATTGACACTCATCCGCCCGAAGACAGGAGATGTATTCCTTGCTGACCTTGAGCCTGTCAAAGGTTCGGAACAGGGGAGGGAAAGGCCGGTCATTGTGTTTCAAAACCCAGACCTCGGCAGGTTCACGTCTACCTTGATCTGCATCCCTCTTACGACTAATCTTTCTCGCAGAGGTCTCCCCGGAACAAGCTTTATAAAGAAAAGTAAACAGAATGGACTTTCTCAGGATTCCATAGGCTTATGCTTCCAGTTAAGAGCTATTGATAAAAGCCGTTTGACAAAGAGATACGGAACGTTAAATCCTGAAACATTGAATGCGATTGCAGAATCGGTTTTGTCAGCGTTGGGAATTGACTTGGGATGACGGAATTCCCCTTTTTTCCCCCCTCCAGATATAGCATTTTTAAATTTGGTGTGACCCTGGGTGTCACGGGCGTGGTATAAGATGACCTGAATAGAAGAGGGTGACAAATGGCATATACCACATTAAGCAAAAGCCGGTTTATGGCGGGGCTCCAATGCCCCAAAAATCTTTACCTCTCTATCTTCCAAAAAGAACTCGCCACTCCCACAGATCCTGCAACACAAAGGCTCTTTGATGAAGGGAAACTGGTTGGCCTGGAGGCCCAGAAACGGTTCCCCGGAGGGGTCCTGGTCGATGTTCCTTATTACGCCCCCGAAAAAGCGCTGGAAAAAACCGATGAATTAATCAAGCAAGGGGTCACGACCCTCTATGAACCGGCTTTTATCTTTAATGACCTTCTGGTCCGGGTCGACATTCTTCATCGGAAAACTCCCTCTTCTCCCTGGCAAATCATAGAAGTCAAATCGACCACCAGCGTCAAAGAGGAACATTTCATTGACCTTGCCATCCAATTCTACATCTTAAAGAAATATGGTCTTACCGTTCAATCTGGCCGCCTGATGTTTCTCAACCGTAATTGCGTCTATCCCAACCTGGAAAATCTCTTTGTTATTGAAGAGCTGACCGAAGAGCTGGATCAGTTTTTTCCGATGATTGAAAAGAACCTTGTTAAATTTAAAACGTTACTGGCTCAACCTTCAGTCCCGGAGGTGGAAGTCGGCCCGCAATGCACCTCTCCCTATGAGTGCCCTTTTATGAACCATTGCTGGAGCCGGTTGAACCTTCCCAACCCGGGGGTAATGAATCTCTACCGGATGGGAGAAAAGAAGTTCGATTATCTTAAGGATGGAATCGTAGAACTGACAGACCCAAGACTTTCCGACTTAAACGGAATTCAGAAAAGAATGGTAGAGGTTGCCAAGTCTGGTCAGCCGTTTATCGACCGGAAAGGGATTAAACAGGAGATCAAGACCTGGAAATATCCTTTTTATTTCTTTGATTTTGAAACCATTGGTTTTGCCATTCCCCGGTATCATGGCGCCTCTCCTTACAACCAGATCCCCTTTCAATTCAGTTGCGACATTCTGGAGGATGAAACAGCCGAAATCAAGCATGTTGAATACCTCCATGACACTTCATCCGACCCTCGGGAGGAGGTGGCTACCCGTATCGTCGAGGCCATTGGTCCTACTGGATCGGTCATTTCATACAACTAGCAGTTTGAAGCCGGCCGTTTAGACGATCTGGCCGCGGCATTTCCATGTTTGTCTAAACCTTTAAAAAATATCCAAGCCAGGTTGGTCGATCCTCTGCCGGTTATCAGGGGTTATGTCTACTTCCACGAATTTGCCGGTTCCTTTTCCCTGAAAAATGTCGCTCCCGCGATTCTGGGGAATGAATATCGTTATTCAGGGGAGGTCAAAGACGGGACAGAAGCGCAACTCAGTTTTTTGCGGTTAACGACGGAAGAGATGACGCCTCCGGAGCGGGAAAAACTCCGGAACGCGCTTCTTGCCTACTGCCGGCAAGATACGCAATCCCTTGTTAAACTTGTCGAATGGCTTTTCAAAACGGGGGCGAAATAGCCAGGTGCTAGAATCGGGAGCTGATCGGAGGGATAGAAGCTCTACAGATATTTTGATTTTGATGAGGTTTGCTGTATAATAATGTTATGAAGAAAAAGACATTAAGTGAAACTAACCCTTACCTTAAGGATCCGGCAAAGCGTCAGGCCATGATTGCCAGAGCGGTTATCTCCTCGTCAGCCATTGAAGGGGTGCGGAAACCTGCTGTCATAGCTACTACAATCCGTAAAAAGGATCTTTCTACTTTTTCCCGGAAATCCGCAAAGTCCGCGAAATAACCTTCCTGAAAATCTGTTCCATCGGTTCATAATTACGGTCCCATCCCGCCCTTACCGCGGCAAAATAGTTCTCACGCATCTTTCCCTGAATAACCGTAAAATCCCTCAGGGCTTATCCATCGGGTTTAGTTCTCCGGAAGTCTATTTCAGGAAACACCTTTAAGGTATAATCCAGGCTCTGGATGATTTTTGGGATTAAAGAAGGATGAAATTCCAGGTCAAAGTTTAAAGTTCCCAATGCGCCTGGCCGGTCTCCCGCCTTGCAGGATGCTTCGAGACAGCCATCTTTCTTCTTCACAATTTCGATTTCCAGCCACTCTTCCATGGCGGAATAAGTCGCTTTTTCAGAAAGCCCCTGATGAAGCAGGTCTAGTTGTTTGCGAAAATACCGGAAATCAGGAATATACAGGGTTGCCTTGTATTTTGCTTGAAAGGCTCCGGCTTTAATCTCGATCCAGGTATAGATCCAGTCCTCATCGTCGAATTCCCGTTTAAACGGATAGACAAACAAAAAATCTCCGGAAAAAGGGTCTTTGATCAGGAAAGAACTTTTCTGTTTCTGACTCTTTTGACTTGAAAATCTGTTTTTACGTTTTCTCGCCATAGATCATTGACCCCCTTCTCTACCTGCATCTCGGCCTCCTTATTGTTCATTGGTAATAGGAAGATTCTACAGGAGGGATGTGACATCCGGGGTCAAGAGGATTTATTTTTTTATGGCGGTTTTTTTCTGTCGCTGTTTATCGTACGGAAGACTTTTTGGAGGGTATTTCTCTGGACTTCCCGGATAATTTGGGGGTGGTGGATAAGAGCGTCATCCCATACTGTTTCATCAGTTTCCAGGCTTCTTTTTGAATGGTTTTCCTCAGATTTTCCGGTTGAATGACCTCTACCTGTGACCCAAATCCTAAAACCCATTGAATGAGTTCCGGCGTTACAGCAACACGAAATCTTAACTTAATTTGATCTCCCGGAAGGGAGGCTAATTCCTGGCTTGAGTGCCATCTTCGTTCTCTGACCCATTTTGAGGCCGGTTTGTCAAAAACCAGTTCAACCGACTCCGGTTTTCCGCGAAACACGCCAAAGGCATCTTTAAAATACTCATCGACCTTAAAATAAAGATCAGGTGTAAAAACTTCATCGGTCATTTTAATTGATTTAATCCGGTCAACGACATAGGTTCTAAAATCTTTTTGTTGATGGCAATAGCCAATCAGATAAAAAATTCCGTTTTGGTACCAGAGACCGTAAGGATTTATTTTTTTCTTCAATGGCCGATTGGTCCTTAAGGGGGTATAGGACATGTTAATGACTTTGTTTTCTTCCAACGCTTCTTTGATGATCTCAATGAATTGACCATTATCTTGAAATTCTTTAGAGTAAGAAGGAGCGATATGAATATCTTTTTGAAGCTGATCAAAAGTCGTTTTATTCGCAGGTAAGAGATTGGGGCTGAGTTTTTGATAAAGCGAGCGAATGGATTCGGAAATAAAAGTCCCTTCGAGCGGTTTTAAAAGGTTTTTCCCGCATTGCAGGGCAAACAATTCTGATGGGGTCAGAGGGATGGGCGTTTTTTTATATTCATCCGGCACTGTCCAGTAGGTTTTACCATCTTCTCCTTTTTCATCAAATAAGGGAACTCCAGCCTGTTGCAGCGCTTCTAAGTCCCTCCGGAGGGTCCGTTCCGTATAGTTTTCATCCAGTCCGTCGTTGATATGGAAACCGATTTGATGAAGGGTCATTCCAGGGTTTGATTCCAGGAGTTTAAGAATGATTAATTGTCTTGAAGCTTGATGATTACGAGGCATTTGCTTTAACCGTCGGGGATCGGTTTAAATTTTAAAATCAGTTTGGTAGAATAATTCCCTCTTTAAGTATAACAATTTTTTAATTTTTTGCTTTAGTGTGACCCTGGATGTCACACCTTTGGATTAAAGTATTTCTTATGAACATCAATATGGTACTGACACCTTCTGAACTGAGCGATTTTCTTCTCCACACCGCGGTCGTCCGCCCCGTCTTTATCTGGGGTCCGCCCGGCATCGGAAAATCGTCCCTGGTGCAAAAATTCGCCGATCAAGTCGGTTTGCACTGCATATCCCTCCTTGGGAGCCAGCTGGCTCCGGAAGATTTAATTGGCGTTCCTCAGATAGTGGACGGGAAAAGCCGGTTTTGTCCCCCCACGATGATCGCGCGGGAGGAACCCTATTGTCTTTTTCTGGATGAGCTGAATGCCTGCTCCCATGAGGTTCAAAAAGCGCTTTACAGCCTGATTCTTGAAAGACGTGTCGGAGAATACCGGATGCCGAAAGGCTCCATTGTGATTGGCGCGGGTAACCGGGCGGAAGACAACGCCATCGTAAAGCCGATGTCCTCCGCCCTGATCAACCGTATGGTGCATGTACAGCTTAAAGCGTCCCACCGCGACTGGCTGGCCTGGGCGGAGAGTTCCGAAATCCACCCCTGGGTGATGGATTATATCAAAACCCGCCCGGACCATTTATGGAGCAAGCCGCCCAAGCACGAAGCCCCTTTTCCCACCCCGCGGGGGTGGCACATGTTGAGTGATTCTTTAAAGCAGTACGACGAAAAAATCCCTGAAAAATTGATTGAGATCCTGGCTTATGGAACCCTTTCTCCCGAACATGCGGGACAGTTCAAATCGTTTATCAAGCAGATACATAACAAATACGCTCTCAACGAGATTCTCAAAGGGGATTTGCGTTGGCCCGGCAAACCGGAAGACCGGGATATTCTTTATTTTCTGGCCCAATCCTTCCGGGCCTACCTGGTCAAGATGCTTCCGGAGGAGAACGGCAAGCTGGGCCAGAGCCAAAAAGAGCTGGCGATCCGGGCCAAGGGTCTGCTGAAAGAATTGGCCGCGATCAGCCTCGAGATCGCCCAAATGGTTGTGGCTGAAACGGATGCCGACAACGCTTTGCCCAACTGGTTTTTGGTGGAAATCGTTCGCGACCTCCCCCGCCTGGCACAGAAATGAGATGAAGGCAAAACGGACTAAAAAGATAGACCCCGCGACTCAAAGCTATCTCGAAGGGGTATCCAGACTGGAACAGCATCCTATCTTTGCCCCCCTTTTCTTCAGTATTCGTTCTATTCGCAATGAGAGATCGGCTTTTCCTCATCATGGGTGGGCGATTGTTTCGGATACCGGAACGATTCATGTCAACCCCAAAAGAAAAGCGGCTCCTGATGAATGGCTCTATGTTCTTTCCCATTGCCTGCTCCACCTTGGATTTGGACATTTCCAGCCCCAGGCCAATCCCTATGCCTGGAACGTAGCCTGTGACCTGTTCATTTACAAATTCCTCAAAGAGCTTAAAATCGGGAAACCGCCGGAAACAGCCCCGCCCAATTTAGAGGGTTTGCCCCTTCAGTCGGAGCGCGATCTCTACGGTTATTTTCTCGAAAGGGGGGTTCCCGACCCTCTCAAAACCGTTGGCGTAGGAGACCCCGGCTGTAACGACATGAGCTTTTATTCCGGTTATATGAAGAGAGCCGATTGGCAGAATAAATGGATGGGTAAATTCAGCCAGGGATTACGCAATGCCGTAACCAGCGCGGTGAATGTGGCGGGCGGGAGCGAAAAGTTTCTGGGAAGCGCCGTTTTGACACAAACATCGGCCCAGCGAGCCAAGGGATGGTTGGTCAATTCTTTTCCGCTCATCGGGGCTCTGGCGGCTGGCTTCAAGATTGTGGAAGATCTTCAGATCTGCAACCGGCAAGAGATTCGGGTCGCGGCGGTTAATGGCACGCTTCAGGAAATTTATATCAATCCGGCCGCGGGACTCACCGAGCCGGAGTGCGGATTTGTCATCGCCCACGAAATCCTTCATGTCGGCCTCCGTCATGAGATTCGCCGCCAGGGCCGGGAGCCTTATCTCTGGAATGTGGCTTGCGACTACGTCGTCAATGGCTGGCTGATGGAAATAGGCCTGGGCGAGATGCCGGCTTTCAGCGGCCTCTACGATCAGGAATTAAAGGGGGAATCCGCCGAATCGTTGTACAATAAAATTGCTGTTGACTTAAGGCGGTTGCGCAAATTAGCCACCTTGAGAGGGACCGGCGCTTGCGATATTATTGAATCCGGAGATGCCAAATGGTGGGCGGGGGAGGCGGGTATCGATCTGGACGGTTTCTACCGCCGCTGTTTGGCGCAGGGCCTGGAGTATCACCAGTTTCAGGACCGCGGTTTTCTCCCCCAGGGATTAATCGAGGAGATACGGGCGTTGGCACAGCCCCCTATTCCCTGGGACGTGGAACTGGCCCAATGGTTCGACGGGCATTTCCGCCCGGTCGAAAAAATACGCTCCTATGCCAGACTCAGCCGGAGGCAATCCGGCAGTCCGGAGATCCCGAGGCCCCATCATGTCCCTCTTTTCGGGGAGGAGGAGAACCGGACCTTTGGCGTGGTATTGGATACCTCCGGTTCAATGGACCGTACATTGCTGGCCAAGGCTTTGGGCACCATCGCCGGTTATTCCCTTTCCCGGGATGTCGCCAGGGTGAGAGTCGTGTTCTGTGACGCCGCGGCCTACGATCAGGGATATATCCCCCCGGAAAATCTATTGGAGCAGGTCCAGGTCAAGGGCCGCGGCGGGACGGTTTTACAACCAGGAATTGACCTTCTGGAAAAAGCCGATGACTTTCCAAAAAACGGGCCGATCTTAATCATTACCGACGGGGCTTGCGACCGGCTTTCCATTCGGAGAGAACATGCTTTTCTGATCCCTGAACAGAGTCATCTTCCCTTCGTCCCTCGAGGAAAAGTTTTTCGAATCCGGTAAAAAATCAATCCCGATGATCGCTATATTGAGAGGGATCATCTTCGAGGAATAAAAAACGGCACTACAAGATTTGGGACAATTTTTCAGATAAGAGGACACATCGGGTCTTGATTTATATTTGAATCTTCATTAATCATTCTTTGAATTTTCAGTAAGACCTACCTGACATCATTACTATTTTAAAAAACGAGGAAACAAGAAATGAAATTATTGAAAAAAGAATTCCAAAGTCTATTGGATATCAAAGAGTTCAACGATGAGTGGCAATATACTGTAGATCTGGTTCAGAGTATGCAGTCCTTACAAATTATTCATTTTTTCTTATTTGCCAGCTATGATCTACGGAGTCAGCTTCGACGCTTCCTTATTGTACTTGATAGCGTGTCAAACTGACCGAAAATATAGGTATAGGGGACCACCCATTAGCTCCTTTACCCTTTTATAAATATAGAGGAGATTATGTTTTTGGACAAAGAATCTTTTAGAGAAAAGCTATCCTCTCTCGTCATAAAATTTGAAAAGGATAAGCATCATTACCTTCTGAATGGTTTAAAGGGAAAAGTTGTACCCTTCTAAGCGGTGACGCTATTTACACCCTCAAAAACATGGGATCAAATCACTGCAAGAAGGCGTTTGTGAGTTCGGGCCATTCTTTATCGATTGCGGATACCATGCTTTATTTCGGTTGCGCCCTTTGGCGATCGTGGCCTGCCGGAAAACACCCTCAAACGAAAAACCAAGGCGCAGCGCCTTACGCACTCGTAGCAATGACGCCATAGGCGCTCTCGCTTGGATTAATTTAGCCAGGGATGTTATCTCCGATGTCATCGGGTGCTTCGTCGTGCTGATCTTTCTCAATCTCAGATTCACGGCGGACAATGCGAATAGTCTCATCGCCTACAGAGATGCTGATACTGTCAGTGGACATCGTGGCGACAAACTTCGGAAGGATCTGAGGCACTTCTTTGATGAGCCGGTCAATCGGTACCCGAATATAAGTCTCAAGGAACAAAGACATTGTAGGTCCGGCAAGGTTATCTAGGAGTTCCCATGCAGCAGCACCTTTATGGACCTCACCGTTCTGATCAACGAAGGCTCGCTCCAACTCTGACAGCTTTGGATTTGGTGTGCTATCAAGAACAACAAGTACAGGTTTGTATCCGCTTTTTTTGCAATCTATGGGGAAATCCAGTTCCTCACGCCAACGCCCTTGGCCTGAAGCCGCAATCGTGACTCGTATTTTGAGTTCGTATGCTTTTTTGCCCAGTAGGCAATCTACTTGTCGCCTCTTCCGATTATCCCTATGACGCTTGATCGGACTTTTCTTTGCTGGGACTGGGGGCCCGCCCACAGCATAAGCAATAATCGGTTCAAACAGGTACCCAGTCTCCTGTCCGGCTCTGTTATCAATGTCAAAAAACCATTTCCGCCAGAACAAAAGGCCAGCCAGTGTTGCGGGGCCTAGCTTTCCGTACTGAAGCAATCCACGTGGTCCTACTTGTTCAAGTGTTGGAATTGGTTGTGTTTCAAGGATGGTTTCATATTTGAGCCTGGCTTTGTGAAGGGTGGATAAACAAGCGAAGTACTTATCAGCATCGGAATTCTGTTGAACAAGGCACTCAAAAAGGCTTCGCGCATCGACGCCCTTAACAACGAGCGAATCTAGGTCTTCCGCTTCAAAGAAAGGCGGTAAATTGTCCGGGATTCCTGGAATAGTTTTGTGTAATCCGAGATCATGCGCTATACGACAAACCAAGTATGCGCACATTTCATCCGTAAGGCCAACGGCCTGATCACCAGAGCCATAAGCCCGTGCTTTTTCCCAGATGGCTTGTTGCTTTTTTGTTAGAGGCATAGGCTAATTTGCTCCGAGTGGTGTGGAGAAAGGAAGCGTTCCTTTATTTCGTCACAAACGGTTTGAAGAACTGGGCTCATTCCTTCAGAGAGTGTTGGCACGAAGCTCAATAAAGCACCTCCATTCTGGGTCGGTTTCGCACTCTTGAAATCTTTTTTGAGAGTTATTGCTATATGTTGAGCCAACCGTATTGGAACAGCATTGCCTATCATTTGGATTTTCTCGTTCTGGGTTCCAACAAAAACAAAGTCGTCCGGAAAAGTTTGGAGTCTCGCGCACTCCCTAAGACTAAGCGGTCGGTCTTCTGTGGGGTGTACAAAATCTCTTAGGGCTCCACCCGTAATTGTCTTAGATGGTTCATCTGGAGATAGGCGACGCAGTCCAGCAGGCGCACCACCACGACGTTCTGTTGGGGTTCCGTCCATGACGCGACGATAGGCTCGCTTTCTGTAACTTTCGTGCCAAAGCTCTTCCGGAAGATCACGCATTCTCTGCCCCGGTTTTAGCAAGTACGCTCTTTGGCTATCTGCTTCGTTGAATTGCAAATATATATGATCAAATGGGTCTTGTTCCCCGTTGCGTCCTATCTTCGTGGAAGAGAGCCCCTCAAAGGCTTCTCCCAAAGTCGGGGTAAAAGGCAAGTGATGGCCGTTAGCTAATTTTGCGCCCGGCATACCTAGAGCAGAATGGGTATGCTCAGGAAAAGTTGGATCCCAGCCCAGGCCGCCAATAGCTAAGACTCGCTTCCGATGTTGTGGAACACCATAATGTGCGGCATTTACTTTTCGAAGATGGATGCGATACCCAGCATCAATCAGTGGTTCAAGCAGATCAAATACGAAGCGGCCATGAGCCTGAGTAAGGAACCCTTCAACATTCTCAAATGCAAAAGCTAAAGGCTTGTAACGGGCGATTAACCTTGCGAACACGCAAACGAGGGTGTTTCTGTCGTCTTCTGCTAGACGTCGACCTGCGGAGGAAAATCCCTGACATGGAGGACCGCCAACGATTACCGTTGCATTTGGAAGCTCAGAGGAATCATTTAGTTCTGATAGGTGTGCCGTGTGATGAAAATTCTTACGGTAGGTCTCTATAGCGGGTTTCCAGCTATCGTATGACGCCATGATCTCGAAGCCAGCGCTCTCAAATCCAAGCGAGAGTCCTCCGCAGCCCGAAAATAAGTCCACAACGGTAAGTTTTTGAGTCATTCTGTCTATTGGTCCCGCAATTTGTTTCGAAGATGGCTAACGATAAAGCTAACCGACACGAGTCCTTTGCGTGTCCGTATTGAGCGCATTGTTAAGCCGTCTGCTACGGATTACGCTTCAATTTCTTGAGTATCTCATCGCGAACTGCAACGACTGCTGTTAACCGTTGCTGTAAATCTCTGTACCATTGAGCATGTGTGTTATCAGGAACTGGGATCGTTGCTGTTGCCTGCGCTTGATTCGTCATCTGCACGAAGTCGTTGTGGCGAGAGATCGCAACGTTAAGGTTCAGCAACAACTCGATCAGCCAAGCGTCTTTGCGATATTCCAATGTTTGCCCATCGAGTAACCTTGTTGGCGCGTTCAGTCGAATTGGATCGCGATAGAAAGATTTTGCAACATTGTACGGTTCCAGGGTGCCACCAATTTGACTCACTTCGCTTTGCAAAAGCTTGAGAAGCGCTTCACGGCGCGCCTCGGTTTCCTGAGCTTGCTGATGGATCGCAAACCAGTAGCTGAATAGCGCGCCGAGAAAAGCCCCAAAGAAGACGCCTGTGGCTGGCCCTAAAACATTCCATAATGATGACATCTTAGTTGGCATAACATTTGAGTTCAGCAGCGGAGCAAAAGCGCAGCTTTTTGTGTGAGTCTTCATCTTTGATCTATTAAACGGCATTCTACCAAGGAGTAAATTATATGTCAAAACCCTTTACTTGAATTATCAGAGTTGGAAGCTTTTCTAACAGCGAATTCCGGAATTCCGGAATTCCGGGGACACCATATCTAATTTATTGCCTTTTCATAATAGAAAATATATTTACAGAAATAAATAAAGTGTCCCCAGAATTCACTTAATCATTACAGATGGGGTTTGCGACAAACTTTTCATCCGCAGGGGACATACTTTTCTGATCCCTGAACAGGGTCACCTTCGCTCCCCGAGGAAAAGTTTTTCGAATCCGGTAAAAAGTCAATCCCGATGATCGCGGCAACGAGACGGCTGATCATCCCGGCAATTTCTTTTGAATGTTTGACAGGAGTACGATCACTTACGCGGAAAAGAAACTGGAGGTTATGGAGCAGAGATAGGATTTGTAACTTCTTGCTTTGCCTCTCATCGCGCCCCCCGTCGGGTGCGTGGCGATCTCGGTTCAAAATAGCGAGATTGCTTCACTTCGCTCGCAATGACAGCTTTCTATCGCTCTTGGGTTCCATCAAGTGTTTGACAACACACTAAAATCATAGTATACCTGAAACCCAGTCGTAGAGAAAAAGACAGTCTTTAGAGCGTCTATCATAATTAGCTTTTGGCTGCCAACTCTTCGCGGAAAGGTATAATGGTCGTATGAAAAGCATCCCACACCCCATTCAATATCAAGGCAGCAAGCGAAATTTGGCTCCCGTCATTTTGCGCTATGTTCCCAAAGATGTTGATTGCCTAATTGAACCGTTTGCAGGTTCCGCCGCAATTAGTATCGCCGTTGCCGCTCGCCGGATGGCAAAAGCTTATCTCATTAACGACTGGAATAAGCCATTAGCCGAGTTATTACGGTTAATCGTCGAATTCCCGGCTGATACCGCATCGTTTTATGAAGCCATTTGGAATGAGCAACATGGCAACTCCATCGAGCACTATTATAGGATTCGTCAGGACTTTAACCGCACACAAGACCCGCGCCTTTTTCTATATTTATTAGCTAGATGTGTCAAAGGCTCGGTTCGATACAACTCCGAGGGCATGTTCAATCAAAGCCCGGACAAGAGACGCCACGGGACTCAACCGAAGACCATGCGCGCGAATATTTTCGGTGTTTCTACTTTACTAAAAGGAAAAACCGAATTCTCATCTCTGGATTACAGAGATGTTTTGGTCAAGGCCAAGACAACCGATCTCGTTTACATGGACCCCCCCTATCAAGGTGTGTGCGGGGATCGTGATTCTCGTTATTTTTCGGGCATTTATCATAGTGATTTTGTGGCTGCTCTTGAGGAGCTTAATTCAAGGGGAATTTCTTATATCGTCAGCTACGATGGGCGCAGAGGTGACAAAACATTTGGGGAGCTACTACCTGCTCCGCTTAAACTTACTCGCATCGAATTGGAAGCGGGGCGTTCCAGCCAAGCGACTTTACTTGGGCGTGATGAAGTTACCTATGAATCCCTATATCTCTCTCGTGTGTTGTCCGACAAGCTTACCAACAAACCAACAGATTATCGCCAGTCCCAAGCGCAGCAGTATGCCTTGTTCGAACCCTGCGCCCAATATGCCTAACTTTCCAAAAGACTTCATTGATTTCTGTCATTCCGTTACAGCGAAACGCCCGAAGACCGTTATTGACCATATTCTGAAGCATGGTTTTATCACGACCGAGGAGTTGAAAGTAACATACGGCTATAACCACCCGCCAAGGGCAGCCCGAGATGTGCGCGAACATGGTATCCCGCTTGAAACTTTCCGGATTACGGGTTCCGATGGGCGAAAAATTGCAGCTTATCGTTTCGACGATGTAAAAGCCAAGAGATTCACAAAATTATCAGGCAGAACTGGATTATCCAAGAAAATCAAGGAAGCATTGATTGAAAAATATGGTTGCAAGTGTTTCATCTATCTTGAAAAAATGGATGAGCGAGAACTGCAAATCGATCATCGCGTTCCCTATGAAGTCGGTGGCGATGGTGAGGGCAGTGAACTTAGCCCGGAAGATTTCATGTTGCTTTCCGGTTCTGCAAACCGCGCAAAATCGTGGTCTTGTGAGCATTGCGAGAATTGGAACAACATCAAGGACAGAACGATCTGCCTGACATGCTATTGGGCATACCCAGAAAACTACACCCATATTGCCATGCGTCAGATTCGGCGGCTTGATCTTGTTTGGAAAGGCGATGAAGTTGACATCTACGAGAAACTGAAAGCAGAGGCGCGCTCACTTGAGAAAGAAATCCCACTGTTTGTAAAACAAATTCTTGAAAATGAGATTCGCCGTAAACGTACCTGACATTGCGCTCCACACGACAAAGGATCAAGTTTTTTATTGTTTATCAAGCAAGTTTCTCAAAAAAAACGTGATAATAAAGCGTTCGCTTAATTTATTTCACCTTTAAAGATTTAATGGACTTTAATGTTTGAGCGGCGGTTGCGTTTCTGGGAATGCCAGCATTTAAAAAGATTTCCATAGCTTCGCGCCAACAAAATTTTCTCCGGAATGCCTAACTGTGAATTTAAAAACCGAATATGGACTATAATAATATGAAGTATTGACAATTGTTACTTATTATGTAACAATTGTTTAAAAGGAAAGCCGATGTATGACAACCAATCTTGCACCAGATACTTTAGATCTTCATAGCCGGGACCAACGACAGGCTTTGGCACGGATGATCATGAATCTTCTGGATCACTGGAAACTTCCGGGAGAGGATCAGCTTGTTCTACTCGGATTGAACCCGGAGAGCCGAGTGAGTCTCAAGCGCTACCGAGAGGGCAATGCTCTCTCTAATAATCGCGATTTACTTGATCGGGTCGGCCATCTGCTGGCTATCCATAAATCCC